>CACZQS010000214.1 GCA_902783325.1 uncultured Lachnospiraceae bacterium | reverse complement strand
TTTAGCCGAGGCGCTCGACAAGCTGGAGCATTTCCTTGACGGGTATACACAGGGCGGCTGACGGTTCTTTTTCGGGCGGACTCCATTTTCCGACTGAGCTGTAATCTGTCCGACTTTGATGCGGTAACACTTCAATGTACTAAAAAAAGAACAATTCCTTCGCTGAAAAATGTTGTATCCGTAAAAACAGAGTATTATAATCACAATTGTTTTTTTACAGAATACAGAAGCAGGAGGTAATTGACTATGTCATATGTAGACGAAGTACTCGCATCGGTTAACCAGAAAAATGCACATGAGCCTGAGTTCCTTCAGGCCGTGACGGAAGTTCTCGAGTCCATCCGTGTCGTTGTCGACGCAAATGAAGAGAAGTTCAGAAGTGTTGCGCTTCTTGAAAGACTTGTCGAGCCGGACCGCATTATCACGTTCCGCGTGCCGTGGACGGATGACAAAGGGAAGGTCCATGTGCAGAGAGGCTACCGCGTGCAGTATAACAACGCGATCGGACCTTATAAGGGAGGACTGCGTTTCCATCCTTCCGTCTATCAGGGCATTCTGAAATTCCTCGGCTTTGAACAGATCTTCAAGAATGCGCTCACGACGCTTCCGATCGGCGGCGGCAAGGGCGGTTCTGATTTTGATCCTCACGGCAAGTCGGATGC
This sequence comes from uncultured Lachnospiraceae bacterium, assembly GCA_902783325.1. Lineage (GTDB taxonomy): Bacteria > Bacillota > Clostridia > Lachnospirales > Lachnospiraceae > Chordicoccus. The sequence goes on along the minus strand of CACZQS010000214.1, from coordinate 8,195 downwards.
GGAAGTGATGAGATTCTGCCAGGCCTTTATGACGGAACTGTACAAGTACGTCGGTGCCGATATTGACGTACCGGCAGGGGATATCGGCGTCGGCGGCCGCGAAGTGGGCTTCCTCTTCGGACAGTATAAGCGCATCACGACCTCTTATGAGGGCATGCTGACAGGCAAGGGCCTGACCTTCGGCGGCTCCCTGATCCGCACACAGGCTACGGGCTACGGCCTCCTGTATCACACGGAAGAGATCCTGAAGCTGAACGGACAGAAGCTTGACGGCGCTGTCTGCGCGGTTTCCGGAGCCGGCAATGTGGCCATTTACGCCATCGAGAAGGCACAGCAGCTCGGCGCGAAGCCTGTGACCTGCTCTGATTCCAGCGGCTGGATCTATGATCCGGACGGCATTGATGTCGCTCTTCTGAAGGAAGTTAAGGAAGTGAAGAGAGCGAGACTGACCGAATACAAAGCGGCCCGTCCGAACGCTGAGTATCACGAGGGCAAGGGCGTGTGGAGCGTGAAGTGCGATTACGCATTCCCGTGCGCGACCCAGAACGAGCTCACGCTTGATGATGCCAAGACCCTTAAGGCAAACGGCTGCAAGGGCGTATTCGAAGGCGCGAACATGCCGACAACTCTTGAAGCGACGAAGTTCCTGCAGGACAACGGCGTGCTCTTCACACCCGGCAAGGCGTCCAATGCGGGCGGTGTCGCCACATCGGCCCTTGAGATGTCCCAGAACTCCGAGAGACTTCACTGGAGTGCGGAGGAAGTGGACGAGAGACTGAAAAACATCATGTACGGCATCGCGGATACCATTTCCGAGGCTGCCGAGAAGTACGGCATGAAGGGAAATTACGTGGCAGGCGCGAATATCGCCGGCTTCGAAAAAGTTGCCGAAGCCATGCTCGCACAGGGCGTGTACTGATTTTTGCGAAGCTGTCCCTTCGGGATATGGATGTAAATAATGATCCGGCAGACGGGCTTAAAGCTCATCTGCCGGAATTATTTTTCAAGAAAAAAAGGAAACTCCTGTTTTTTGCGGAATAATTGTTTATACGGTATTTTTTCCTGCAGATAAGAAAGAGTCATGAAAGCCGGGAGGAAGCCTATGCTCGTCAGAGAAGAGCTGGAACAAAGCGAACTTCACTCTTTAAGCCCTTATGCTTCCTGCGCGGTGAGATCAGGCGGGAGGGAGCGGCCCGAAGCGGAGTGCGACATCCGCACCTGCTATATGCGTGACCGCGACCGGATCGTGCACTGCAAGTCCTTCCGCCGGCTCAAGGACAAGACCCAGGTCTTTCTTTCACCCAAGGGGGATCACTACCGGACCCGTCTCATGCACACGATGGAGGTCTCGCAGACGGCCCGGACCGTGGCCAGATGCCTCTCCTTAAATGAGGACCTCGTGGAGGCTATCGCTCTCGGCCATGACCTGGGGCACACTCCCTTCGGGCATGCCGGGGAGAGGGCCCTGAACGGAATCTGTCCGCTCGGCTTCCGGCACTATGAACAGAGCGTGAGGGTCGCGCAGGTGCTCGAAAAAGACGGGAGGGGACTGAACCTTACCGTGGAAGTGCTGGACGGGATGCTGAATCACGGCACGTCCCGCAGACCGAAGACATTGGAAGGACAGATTGTTCGGCTCTGTGACAAGATCTCCTATGTCCATCATGACATGGATGACGCGGAGAGGGCCGGGATCCTGAAGGAGACGGATATTCCGGGGGAGCTCCGGGCCCTTCTCGGAGAATCCACGAGGGACAGGCTCAACACATTTATCCATGATATCGTGAGCAATTCCCGCGAACAGGACACCATACGGATGTCGCCGGAGATCCAGGACGGTCTGATCCGCCTGAGGAAATTTCTCTTTGAGAATCTCTATACGAATCCGGATGCGAAGAGCGAGGAGGCGAAGGCTTCGGCCATGATTGAAGCGCTGTACGACTTCTATATCCGCCATCCCGAAAAAATGGCGCCGGAATATTACGGCAGGATCACGGAGTGCGGTGAGAAAGCAGAGCGGGCCGTCTGCGACTATATCTCAGGCATGACGGACCAGTATTCCAAGATGAAATTCGAGGAAATCTATGTGCCAAAGGCATGGAGCCGATAATTATGCAATATAATGACGACATCATCGAGGAGGTGCTCCGCCGGACGGATATTGTGGAGCTGATCGGGCAGGACGTAAAGCTGAAGAGGAGCGGGGCGAATTATCAGGGACTGTGTCCCTTTCATTCGGAAAAGACTCCTTCCTTCAATGTCTCTCCCTCCAAACAGCTCTATTACTGCTTCGGCTGCCACGCCGGAGGAAATGCGTTCACCTACCTGATGGAGTATCACAATTACACCTTCCAGGAAGCCCTGCAGATCCTGGCGGAGAAGGCCGGAGTTACGCTTCCCGAGATCAGGCAGAGCGAGGAGGCGAAAAGAGCGTCCGAAAGGAAAGCCCGTCTTCTCGAGGCTATGAAAGAAGCGGCTGTATTTTACTACCGCCGCCTGAGAGAACCGGGGGGCGCGGCAGGATACCGGTATCTCCGGACGAGAGGGCTCACGGACGAGACGATCCGCCGTTTCGGGCTGGGATATGCGGATGCCTACGGCGACTCGCTGTACCGGAAGCTGAAGGATTCGGGATACGGGGACGAGCTGTTAAAAGAGACAGGCCTGTTTCATTTTGACGAGAAAAAGGGCGTCTCCGACCGCTTCTGGAACCGGGTGATGTTCCCGATCATGGATCTAAGAGGCAGGGTCATCGGGTTCGGCGGCCGCGTCATGGGGGACGGAAAGCCGAAATACCTGAACTCCCCCGAGGGCACGCTCTTCAACAAGAGAAAGAACCTGTTCGCCCTCCACTACGCGCGCTCCTCGAGACGGGGAAACCTGATCCTGTGCGAGGGGTACATGGACGTCATCTCGATGCATCAGGCCGGCTTTGACAATGCCTGTGCCTCGCTCGGCACGGCTCTCACGGAGGAGCAGTGCATGCTCCTCAAGAGATTCACCGGTGAGGTGCTCCTGATGTACGACAGCGACGACGCCGGGGTGGGAGCCGCGCTCAGGGCCATTCCCATGCTGAAGGACGCCGGCCTTACACCGAGGGTCGTTGACTTAAGACCGTATAAGGACCCGGACGAGCTTCTGCAGTCGGAAGGTGCGGCTGTTCTTGAGGAGAGGCTGCAAAATGCCGAGAACGCCTTCCTCTTTGAAATCGGGTGCATGGAGAAGAATTACCGGAAGAGCGACCCGGGCGAGTGGACTTCCTTTCAGCACGAGATCGCGGGAAAGCTGCTCACATTTCCCGAGGAAATGGAGCGGAACAACTATCTGGAAGCCCTGTGTGCCAGATACGGATTCCGGAAGGAGGCTCTCAGCCGTTTGGTGGCGCAGACGGCAGCGGAAGGCACGCCGGCGGCCCGCTATAAGGCTCCGAGATCCGGAAGGGAGAAAGCCGTCAGGGAAGACGGGCTGGTGACGACGCAGAAGCTGATGCTGACCTATCTGGCCTCGTACCCGGAGGCTTATGAGCAGACAAAGGCGCTGATCGGGCCGGAGGATTTTTCGGATGAGCTCTGCGGGCAGATCGCCGGAATCCTGTACCGGCAGCTCGAGGCCGGGAAGCCGTCGGAGGCGGAGATCATCGCCGCGTTTCCGGACAGCTCCGACCAGATGAAGGCGGCCGGGATCTTTCACACGGAGATACCCGTAAAGAGCCAGGCCGAGCTCGACAGGGCATTTACGGATACCGTGACGAGGATGCTCAGGAACGCAAATGACAGGCGGCTGAGGGAAGCGGATCTATCGGATATGAATGTGTTTGCCGGGTATATAGAGAACAAGAAAAAACTGGAACAGCTGGAGGGCGGGAAGCTGCTTCATCTTGGCTGGAATTCCGGATCGGAAGATTGATTTAGCTGTCAAAAGTAGTGCGAAGGAGAATTGTATAGTGTATTACTTAAAGCCCGTCGGAATACACTATACAATTATCCGAGGCCTCACTTTTGACCCCCTGAATCAAGAATTATTGGAAATAGATTTACAATAAACCAGAGTTTAAGGAGACAGGAATGAACAAAGAGATCGCGGCATTTTCAGAGAAACTTAGCGGACTTGTACTGACGGCAAAGCAGAACAAGAGCACTCTTACGTACAAGGAGATCGAGGACTATTTCAAGGATATCCAGCTCAAAGAGAACGATATCGAGAAGATCATGGATTTCCTTGAGGCCAACGGCATCGACATCCTGAAGACAGACGAGACTCCCGAGACGGAAGATGATCTGCTGATGTTTACCGATGAGGATGAGGCGGACGGACAGGAGGAAGAGATCGACCTGAAGAATATCGATCTGACCGTTCCCGAGGGCGTCTCTTTGGAGGACCCCGTCCGCATGTATCTCAAAGAGATCGGCAAAGTTCCGCTTCTGACAGCGGAGGAGGAGATCGAGCTCTCCAAACAGATGGAGGAAGGCGGAGAGGTCGGCCGGCAGGCCCGGCAGAGACTTGCGGAGGCCAACTTGAGACTTGTCGTCTCGATCGCGAAGCGCTATGTCGGGCGCGGCATGCTCTTCCTGGATCTCATCCAGGAGGGCAACCTTGGTCTCATTAAGGCCGTGGAGAAGTATGACTACCGCAAGGGCTTCAAGTTCTCCACCTATGCGACCTGGTGGATCCGCCAGGCGATCACGCGCGCGATCGCGGACCAGGCCAGGACAATCCGCATACCGGTGCATATGGTGGAGACGATCAACCGCCTGATCCGCGTCCAGAGACAGCTCCTGCAGGAGCTCGGGCGCGAGCCCTCCCCGGAGGAGATCGCCCAGGAGATGGATATTCCCGTGGAGAAGGTGCGCGAGATCCAGAAGGTCTCACAGGAACCGGTCTCGCTGGAAACGCCGATCGGCGAGGAAGAGGACAGCCACCTCGGCGACTTTATTCAGGATGAGAATGTGCAGGTGCCCGCTGAGGCGGCTGCCTATACGCTTCTCCGCGAGCAGCTCAATGAGGTGCTGCTCACCCTGACGGACCGCGAGAGGCAGGTGCTCCGTCTCCGCTTCGGGCTCGACGACGGAAGAGCCCGCACTTTAGAGGAGGTCGGGAGAGAATTCCATGTCACCAGAGAGAGAATCCGCCAGATTGAGGCGAAAGCTCTCCGGAAGCTGCGCCAGCCCTCCCGCAGCAGAAAACTGAAGGATTATCTGGACTGATGAGGAAACTGTCCGGACGGCTGAGCGCGCTTACGGAAATGGTTCCGGAGGGAAGCGCGGTTCTCGACGTCGGCTGCGACCACGCCTTTGTGCCGATTGCGCTGGTCCAAAGCGGGAAAAGTCCGTTTGCGGTCGCTTCGGATATCCGGACCGGCCCGCTCGAATCGGCAAAAAGGCATATCCTCGAGGTGGATTTAGGCGAAAAGATTGCGGCGGTCCTCGCTGACGGAGTTCCGGAGAACACGCCTCAGATCTTCGATTCCCTCGGCCGCACGCCCGCGACGCCGCTGACTCTCGTCACGGCGGGGATGGGCGGACTCATGATGCTGGATATCCTGAAGAAGAGACCGGTCCCGAGGGACTATTTTGCCTGGTATCTGTGTTCGCCACAGCGCGATGTCCCAGAGCTGAGAAAAGGCCTCGCCGCGGAAGGTTTTCGGATCATTTCCGAAAAAATGGTGGAAGAGGACGGAAAATTCTATCCCCTGATCCTGTCGGAATACTCGGAAGGGGAGCTCCCGCCGCTCCCGGAGGAAGAGGCCCTGCTCGGCCCTGTGCTCATGGAGGAAAACAGCCGGGAATTTCAGCGTTATAAAGCAAAACTGATCCGACAGACGGAATTGATCCTGAAAAGTCTTCCGGATCATCCGACAGAACCAAAGACAAAGCTGCAGGAGGTCCTGGAGCTGCTTACAAGAAACAGGCCAAATTCAACACTATGAGTCAACGCAAAACTTTGGTATGAGAGGAGCCAGATTTTGTTCTCGGTTCTTATGTCCGAAGGACGTAAGAAGCGAGATTACAAAATCGGGTCCGAGAACAATAAGTCGGCGTACAAAACTTCGTTTTGAGAGGAGAACAGCGGGCATGAAGGTGTATGTGAACGGGAATGAACTGAACTTTGAAGAGAGTCCGTCCTACTATGAACTGGCATCCGGATTAAAGTCGGACGGCAGGCACGAGATCCTTCTCGCTGTCTCGGACGGACACCTGCGGGAGCTGAACAAAAAAGTGCCGGACGGCAGCCATGTGACATTTCTTGATGCCACGAGCAAGGCAGGATTTGAGACCTACCGGAGGAGCGCCATTATGCTCTTCCAGACGGCCCTGAGCCATGTCCTGAAGAATGAGCAGGTCAAAGCGGCGGTTCATTTTACGGCCGGGCCCGCCTTTTTTATCACACCTGACAAAGACCGCGAGTGCTCCGCTGCACTGGTCGCACAGATCGAGGAAGAGATGAGGAACCTTGTCAGCCGCAAGCTTCCTTTTGAGAAGCGGTCCGTTTCGACCAGTGAGGCCGTCAGCCTCTTTCACAGCCGCGGCATGTATGACAAGGAGAAGCTGTTTCGGACAAGAATAGCCTCCAGGGCCAACATCTATACGCTGGATGACTATGAAGATTACTATTACGGATTCATGCTGCATGATACCTCCCAGCTGAAGCTTTTCAGCCTGACCAATTACGGCGGAGGGATCCTGCTGACGCTTCCCACAAGGAGTGATCCGGAGACCCTGCCGGAGGTCACATTTTCAAAGAAGATGTTTGAGGCCCAGATCATGGGAGAGACCTGGGCACATCAGCAGGGCATAGGAACGGTCGGGGACCTGAATGAAAGAATAATCAATGGGCAGCTCGCCCAGACGATCCTTACCTCCGAGGCCCTGCAGGAGGGCCGCATCTCGGATATTGCATCTCAGATCGCCAGCCGGGAAGGCGTCAAGTTTGTTATGATCGCCGGACCTTCCTCCTCCGGGAAGACCACCTTCGCCCAGAGACTGTGCATCCAGCTGCAGGCGCACGGCTTCCGGACACACTGCATCAGTGTGGACAACTATTTCCGGAACCGCGAGGACCTGATACCCGGTCCGGACGGAAAGCTGGATTTTGAGGCCCTCGATTCCGTGGATGTGGAGCAGTTCAATATGGATATGTTGCTGCTTCTTGAGGGAAAGGAGATCCGTATGCCTTCCTTTGATTTTATTCAGGGGAAACGGGTATACAGCGGCGAAACCCTCCAGCTCGGCGATGATGAGCTGCTGGTCATCGAGGGAATCCACTGCCTGAACGACAAGCTCAGCTATTCCCTGCCTTTGAACTGCAAATTCCGCATCTATATCAGTGCGCTCACGCAGCTCAATATCGATGAACACAACCGCGTGTCTTCCGGAGACGGAAGACTGATCCGGAGGATTATCCGTGACTACCGCACGCGGGGCTATTCCGCCTCGAAGACGATCGCCATGTGGGATTCCGTGCGCCAGGGAGAGGAGAAAAATATCTTCCCCTATCAGGACAGCGCGGATGTCTTCTTCAACTCGGCACTTCCCTATGAGCTCGCCGCCCTGAAGACCTTCGTGGTGCCGCTGCTCTTCCAGATCACCGAGGACGATCCCTCCTTCGTGGAGGCGAAGCGGCTCCTGAAGTTCCTGGATTACTTCATCAACATTCCGGTGGACGGTGTTCCTGTGAGCTCGCTGCTCAGGGAATTCATCGGCGGCGGATGCTTCCGCATGTAGGAAATGCTTGCGGAAAACAGGAGTTTCCGCTATACTCGGTTACTGCGGCAGGGTATGCGGTCGCGGCATATCCCGCAAAAAGGATGTGACGAGGAAAGTCCGGGCTTCACAGGGCAGGATGCCGGATAACGTCCGGCTGGGGAAACCCACGGGAAAGCGCAACAGAGAACGACCGCCGGCGTCATTGACGCCGGTAAGGGTGAAAAGGCAGTGTAAGAGACTACCGCCTGGCCAGTAATGGGCAGGGCATATGCAAGCCCCATCCGAAGCAAGGCAAAAAGGGAGCGATACGGCGGCCCGCCGTGCTCCAGGTAAGCCGCTTGATCCGTCCGGCAACGGGCGGGCTAGACAGATGACCGCACACGACAGAACCCGGCTTATCGCTCTGCCGCGTATAAAAACACATGAGCACCTGCTCATGTGTTTTTTATACTCTTTTGGAGAGCGCATCATTGATTTGGTTGTCAAAAGTAG
>CACZQS010000213.1 GCA_902783325.1 uncultured Lachnospiraceae bacterium | reverse complement strand
CTGTGAAAACAGAATAAGCATGAGCCTTTTAGGCTCAGCGGTTCATCGTTTTCACGTATGCGGGGTGCATCATCGTATGCGATGATGCCTGTCTGTTTCGACAGAAAAAAAGAAGCTCTAAGAGGAGGAAGATTCTAATGAAGATGAAACAGCTGACAGCACTTGTTCTTGCAGGTATGATGATCCTTCCGGCAGCCGCCGTGACTGCTGATGACAGCGCAGTCGAAGCGATCAAGGCAAAGGGGAAGGTCGTGATGACCACGAACGCGGAGTTCGAGCCCTTTGAGTTTAAGGACGGAGATGAGATCGTCGGTATCGACAAGGAGATCGCGGAGAAGATCGCCGAGAAGCTGGGCGTTGAGCTTGAGATAACCGATATCGCCTTCGACTCCCTGATCCCGAGCCTCAATGCGGGCAAGGCGGACTTCATCGCAGCCGGCATGACCGCCACGGACGAGCGCAGGAAGAACGTCGATTTCTCCGATGATTACTTCAACGCTTCCCAGACCATCATCGTCGCGGCTGACAGCGACATCGCAGGGCGCGAGGATCTGGACGGGAAGGTTGTCGGCGTGCAGCAGGGTACGACCGGTGACATTTACTGCACAAATGAGGACGGCTCGGGCGACATCAATGTCAAGGAAGTAAAGCGCTATCCGAAGGGCATGGATGCGGTCTCCGATCTGATGACCGGACGTGTGGACGCAGTCGTCATCGACGATTTCCCGGCTCAGAAGCTGGTTGAGAAGAACCCGGACAAGATCAAAACTCTTGACGAGGCCATGACGGAAGAGACCTATGCCATCGCGGTACCGCTCGGAAGCGACCTCGTGGATGTCATCAATGAAGTGATCAAAGACCTGAACGAGAGCGGAGAGATGGATAAGATCGTCGGAAAGTACATCTCCACAGAAGAGGAATAATCTGCTCTTTAAACGAGAATAGTTACCGTGGATAAAGGAGCTATATGAATCGAAGTCTTGCCGAGCGGCTATATGATGATTTTATATACCAGCAGCGCTATATGTATCTCGTGCGCGGGCTCGGTAACACGATTCTGATCACAGTCTTCGCTCTGCTGATCGGAGTCCTGATCGGTGTGCTGATCGCGCTGGTCAGGGTCAACTATCAGCAGAGCAAGCATAAGGGCATTCTGCTCCGCATCGCCAATTTGCTCTGCGGGATCTATCTGACCGTGATCCGCGGAACTCCTATGGTCGTCCAGCTGATGATTATGTACTTCGTCATCTGGGCCAGCGGAGCGCCCCTGCTGATTGCGATCGTGTCCTTCGGACTCAACTCCGCCGCGTACGTCGCGGAGGTCATCCGCAGCGGCATCCAGTCCGTGGACAGAGGCCAGACAGAGGCCGGCCGTTCTTTGGGCTTAAGCTCCCGGAGCACGATGCTCTATATCATCCTTCCGCAGGCATTTAAAAATGTCGCCCCCGCGATCTTCAACGAGTTCATCGTCCTTCTTAAAGAGACCTCGGTCGCGGGCTACGTCGGTATCCAGGATCTGACAAAGGGCGGGGATATTATCCGTTCCATCACGTACGACGCATTTCCCCCGCTGATAGTGGTGGCGATCGTTTACCTCGTGATCGTCATCGCGCTGACACAGGTCCTTCATGTCATAGAAGGGAGGCTGGCCAAGAGTGATCTCCGTTAAGAACCTCTATAAGACATTTCATAACGCGGCCGGTTCCGTCGAAGTATTGAAAGGGATCGACTGCGACATAGCGAAGGGCGAGAAGGTTGTCATCGTAGGGCCGTCAGGATCGGGTAAGAGCACATTTTTAAGGTGCCTCAACCTGTTAGAGGAGCCTACAAAGGGACAGATCTTCTTCGAGGGGCAGGAGATCACCGCGCCCGGCACGGATATCGACAAGGTCCGCGCGCAGATGGGCATGGTGTTCCAGCATTTCAATCTGTTCCCGCATCTGACGGTCAAAAAGAACATAACGCTTGCCCCTGTCAAGCTGAAGCTCATGTCCTCGGGGGAAGCCGATGAGAATGCGATGCGCCTCTTAAAAAGGATCGGGCTTGATGACAAGGCGGAGTCCTATCCGAACCAGCTGTCCGGCGGGCAGAAGCAGAGGATCGCGATCGTGCGGTCCCTGGCGATGAACCCGAAGGTGATGCTGTTCGACGAGCCGACATCCGCGCTCGACCCCGAGATGGTGGGCGAAGTGCTCCAGGTCATGAAGGAACTGGCTGCAGACGGGATGACGATGGCTGTCGTCACGCATGAGATGGGATTTGCCAAGGAAGTGGCCAACCGCGTTCTCTTTATGGATGAAGGCCATATACTTGAAGAGAATGCTCCCGAGGAGTTTTTCTCGAACCCTCAGCATCCGAGGACCAGGGATTTCCTGTCCAAGCTGCTGAAGTGATGATTGGAATAGTTGCGTAATTGTTACTGTTGATACGACGGGGGCTTATACCTCCGTGAGCCCATATGCGAGTGAAGAACAGGAGAGTTGTCATGAGCAACAATCTGCACAATGAGTCGGTAGACAGCCTTTTTGATGCTATCCTTACACTTGAAAACCGGGAAGAGTGCTATGCCTTTTTTATGGATGTCTGCACGATGAACGAGATTGCGTCTCTGTCGCAGCGCTATGAGGTGGCGGGGATGCTCAGGGACAAAAAGACGTATCTGGATATCTCTGAGAAAACCGGTGCTTCTACGGCGACGATCAGCCGCGTGAACCGTTCGCTCAATTACGGAAATGACGGCTATCAGATCGTGTGGGACAAGCTTGCTTCCAGGAAAGAGTCCTGATACGCAAAAACCGGCGTAAAAAAAGAAGGCGCAGGCCTTCTTTTTTATTTTTTTTCTTTTGCGAAGTTCATCTCGTCCACGACCGCTTCGATCAGCTTCTTTTTGACGTAGACATCGAAGCTCAGCAGGCAGACGAAGGAGAAGAGGCGGAGGTACTCTGCCTCTTCGTCATCTGCGTCCGGGAAGGTGGCCGAGGACATCTTCCACCGGCGCATCAGGTCTTTCACCATATATCCGGTCTGGCTTTTTACAAGGCGGAAGGCTTCCTCGTAGACATCCTGCATGGAGCGGTCACCCTCTGCGTCGAAGCACTTCTCCGTGAGGGGGGACAGAATCGTCCTGATGTCGTTGATCTGCAGGAAATCCTTGAGGTAGTAGACAAAGATCAGCTCAATCAGATGCTCCTTGGAGTATTTCTTTTTGTCCGGGGGAGGAATCAGCTTGTTCTTTGTGTAGTTGTTGATCATGGTTTTTGTGAAGATCTTGTCATCGGGATGCCTCTTGCAGTCCGCCAGCTTCGCATCCATGAACGTGGTGATCTGATCCATATAGAGCTGGATGTCGGGGACGTCTTCGGGCGCGATGTAACTGAGATGGTTGAATTCATTTATTACAGCTCTCAGGATATCGTGTGATTTTTTATCCATATATTGAGCCTCCTTGCTTTCAACAAAACCTGAGACTATTGTAACACATAGTTTTAAAAACGAGAAGTCGGGATTTGATTCCTTCACGTCGAATCATTCTTGCCCGAAAGAGGACTCTCTGATATTATGAGATGAATTACCAAAGGGGCTTAAAGAGAGGACAAAAGATGGAAGAACGGGAAATCTTAAGCGGGCTGAATGATGATCAGAGGAGGGCGGTGCTTCAGACGGAAGGCCCGGTGCTGATCCTGGCCGGGGCGGGGTCCGGAAAGACGCGCGTCCTCGTGCACCGGATCGCCTACATGATCGATGTGCTGGGGGTGCTGCCCGGTCAGATTCTTGCGATTACATTTACGAATAAGGCGGCGGATGAGATGAGAAGCCGCGTTGACAAGATAATCGGCTTCGGGTCGGAGTCGGTCTGGGTCAGTACGTTTCACTCCCTGTGCGTGCGGATTCTGCGCAGATACGGGGATCTGATGGGCTATACCCGGAGCTTTTCGATCTATGACACGGACGACCAGCTGTCCCTCATGAAGTCGATGTTCAAGCAGCGGAATATCGATACGAGATATATGAAGGAGAAGGCCGTTCTTTCGAGAATCTCCTCGGCGAAAAACGAGTTGGTAAAGCCTGCGGCCTACCGCGCGCTGAACCAGGATTTTTACAGTCAGAAAGTCGGAGAGCTCTACGAGGAATACCAGCAGAAGCTCAAAGAGAATAATGCGTTTGATTTCGACGATCTGATTATGAAGACCGTTGAGCTCTTTGAGGAGCACCCGGAAGTTCTTGCCGTGTACCAGGAGCGGTTCCGCTATATGATGGTGGACGAATACCAGGATACGAATACGGCCCAGTTCCGTCTGGTGAGTCTTCTTGCGGGGAAGTACCGCAATCTGTGCGTTGTCGGCGATGACGACCAGAGCATCTATAAGTTCCGCGGCGCGAATATCCGGAATATCCTCGGCTTTGAGAAGGTCTTTCCGGATGCGGTCGTGATAAAGCTTGAGCGCAATTACCGCTCCACGAAGAATATTCTGGCCGCGGCCAATGAGGTGAT
>CACZQS010000212.1 GCA_902783325.1 uncultured Lachnospiraceae bacterium | reverse complement strand
TTTACCTGATTCGTTTATTTCGCTTTGTAGAACTCAACGAGCTTGACAAGATTCTCGTATCTCTCCTTCGCCTCAGCGGCAGATCTTGCGATCAGTGCGTCAGCGTTCTTCGGATTCGCCTTCTTCAGTGAGCTGTAGCGGACCTCGCCCATGATGAATTCCTCATAGGACTCTGTCGGAGCCTTGCTGTCAAGGATGAACGCATCCTTGCCCTCAGCCTTGAGTGCCGGGTTGTAGCGATAGTTAGCCCAGTATCCGGCCTTGACTGCCAGCTCTTCCTCTGTGATGGACTTGCCCATGCCCTTGCGGATGCCGTGGTTGATGCACGGAGCGTACGCGAGGATGAGGGACGGACCGTCATAAGCTTCCGCCTCAGCGATGGCTCTGACTGCCTGGTTGTAGTCGGCACCGATGTTGATGCAGGCCACATAGACATAGCCGTAAGTCATAGCGATTCCGGCCAGATCCTTCTTCTTGGTCTCCTTGCCGGCCGCGGCGAACTGAGCCACAGCGCCGGTCGGTGTGGACTTGGAGGACTGTCCGCCGGTGTTGGAGTAAACTTCCGTGTCGAAGACCATGATGTTGATGTCATGGTTGGAAGCAAGAGCGTGATCGAGGCCGCCGAAGCCGATATCGTAAGCCCAGCCGTCGCCGCCGAAGATCCACTGGCTCTTCTTCGCCAGGAAGTCCTTCTTGTCGAGGATGTCCTTTGCTCTCTCGTCGCTGCAGCCTTCAAGGGCAGCAACAAGGGCGTCTGTCGCAGCGCCGTTCTCAGCGCCGATCTTGAAGGTATCCAGATACTTCTGGCCTTCCGCGGCGGCGATGCCGTCTGCCACGAGAGATTCCACCTTCTCCTTCAGGCCCGTGCGGATCGCCTTCTGGGCCAGTTCCATGCCGTAGCCGAATTCCGCGTTGTCCTCGAAGAGGGAGTTGCCCCATGCCGGGCCCTGGCCCTTGGCATTCGTGGTGTACGGTGTGGAGGGTGAGCTGTTGCCCCAGATGGAGGAGCAGCCTGTCGCGTTCGCGATGTACATTCTCTCGCCGAAGAGCTGTGTGACCAGCTTCGCGTACGGAGTCTCGCCGCAGCCCGGGCACGCGCCTGAGAACTCAAGCAGCGGTCTCTTGAACTGAGATCCCTTGACTGTGTTGATCTTGTACTTCTCGATGACGTCCGGCTTCTCCGGTGTGGGCTCTGCCGCGTCGAAGATCGGCTGGTCGATGGCTGTGCCTTCGTCTACCGGAGTCATGGTCAGAGCCTTCTCGCCCTTCTTGCCCGGGCAGACATTCGCGCAGGAGCCGCAGCCCGTGCAGTCAAGAGCGGAGATCGCGATGACATACTTCTTATCCGGGAACTGCAGCAGCGGCAGTGTCTGTGTGCCTGCCGGAAGCGCAGCCGCCTCTGCCTCTGTCAGAGCGAACGGACGGATGACGCCGTGCGGGCAGACATAAGAGCAGCGTGTGCACTGGATACAATTAGCGCTGTTCCAGACCGGTACGGAGACCGCGATGCCGCGCTTCTCGTAAGCAGCCGTGCCGGACGGTGTGGCGCCGTCCACATATTCCGTAAATGCGGAGACCGGCAGGTTGTTGCCTTCCTGAGCGGCGACAGCATTCTGGATGTTGTTCACGAAGCGGACCTTCGCGGAATCGCCTTCGCGCTTCTTGAACTCAAGGCCTTCGTCCTCACAGGAAGCCCATTCAGCCGGGACCTTGAACTCGCGGACCTGCTTGGCGCCCGCCTCGATGGCGGCCCAGTTCTTCTCGACGATATCCTGGCCCTTGCGGCCGTAGGTCTTCTGTGCGGCGTCCTTCATAAGCTGGATCGCCTGCTCCTCCGGGATGATGTTCGCAAGCTTGAAGAATGCGGACTGGAGGATCGTGTTGATACGGGTCGGGCCCATGCCGGTCTCGATACCGATCTTCACGCCGTTGATGACGTAGAACTTGATGTTGTGGTCAGCCATGAATTTCTTCATCTGGCCCGGAAGGTGAGAGGCAATCTCGTCATCCGCCCACGGGCAGTTCAGAAGGAATGTGCCGCCGTCCACAAGCTCCTGGACCATGTTGAACTTCGTGACGTATGCCGGGTTGTGGCAGGCGACAAAGTTCGCGGTCTTGATGAGGTAAGTGGACTTGATCGGCTTCTTGCCGAATCTTAAGTGGCTCATGGTCACGCCGCCGGACTTCTTGGAGTCATAGTCGAAGTAAGCCTGAGCGTACATATCGGTGTCGTCGCCGATGATCTTGATGGAGTTCTTGTTCGCGCCGACCGTGCCGTCCGCGCCGATGCCCCAGAACTTGCAGTTAATGGTGCCTTCCGGTGTGCAGACCAGCGGTGCGCCGACCTTCAGTGACAGATTCGTCACGTCGTCCACGATGCCGATGGTGAACTTGCTCTTGTCGACATTTTCAAATACAGCCTTGAAATGAGCCGGAGCCGTGTCCTTGGAGCCGAGACCGAAGCGTCCGCCGTTGATCCTGACATCCTTGAACTTGCTGTCCTTGAGGGCTGCGACGACATCCAGGAAGAGCGGCTCGCCTTCGCTGCCGGGTTCCTTCGTCCTGTCGAGGACGTTGATGACCTTGACCGTATCCGGGATGGCATCGATGAGGGCCTTCGCGGAGAACGGACGATACAGGCGGACCTTCACGACGCCGACCTTGGCGCCTTCGGTAGCCATGAGGTAATCGACGGTCTCTTCGATGGTCTCGCAGCCGGAGCCCATGGCGACGATGATGCTCTCTGCATCCGGAGCGCCGTAGTAGTTGAAGAGCTTATAATCCGTGCCGATCTTCGCGTTGATCTTGTCCATGTACTCCTGGACAATGCCCGGCATCGCATCATAGTAAGGATTGCATGCTTCGCGTGCCTGGAAGAAGATATCCGGGTTCTGGGCGGAGCCGATCTGCTTCGGATAGTTCGGATTGAGGGCGTGGGCGCGGAATGCCTTCAGGGCATCCATGTCGAGCATGTCCTTCAGGTCCTCGTAATCCCATGCTTCGATCTTCTGAATCTCGTGGGAGGTGCGGAATCCGTCAAAGAAATTAATGAACGGAATCTTGCCCTTCAGAGCGGCAAGGTGTGCAACAGGTGTCAGGTCCATGACTTCCTGCACGGAAGAGCCGCAGAGCATAGCGCAGCCTGTCTGACGACATGCATAAACGTCGGAGTGATCGCCGAAGATGGAGAGCGCGTGGCTCGCTACGGCACGGGCAGAGACGTCGAAGACGCCCGGAAGCTGCTCGCCGGCAACCTTGTAAAGGTTCGGGATCATGAGCAGGAGGCCCTGAGAGGCAGTGAAGGTTGTGGTCATAGCGCCTGCGGCGAGAGAGCCGTGGAATGCACCGGCTGCACCTGCTTCAGACTGCATCTCGGTGACCTGCACCTCCTGTCCGAAGATGTTCTTGCGTCCTGCTGTCGCCCATTCGTCCATATGCTCGGGCATTACGGATGAAGGTGTGATCGGATAGATGGTAGCGACTTCTGTAAACGCATAAGATGCATGCGCTGCAGCTTCGTTGCCGTCCATGGTCAGCATTTTTCTTTTTGCCATGTTACTGTTTCCTCCTTAATTTCTTTGAAAATAGCGCTGTCCGCACTTTTTCATGCTGTAAAAAAGTATAGCACGCGCATCCGCTCCGTGTCTATACCGGCTGACAAACTCACTGCTTTGGTCTCGGGACAAAAACCAGGCTCTCCGGCGTTTCCGCGCAGGCGCGGTATCCGAGCTCTTTCAGTCTCGCGGAAAGCGCCGCGCTGTCCTTGCCGATGACGATGAAATCCTCACCGTTTGACCGCGTTATCTCCGCTTCGCCGCTCTCCGGCGGGATAAGCAGATCCGAGATTCGGATAGAAGCATTGTAAGCGGCGGCCTCCTGAGCGAAATCCAGTCTCTCGAATGCCACCAGCGGAGTGTCGGTGGGGGCATTTTCCAGAATGTAATCACACAGCGTGAGAAGCTCCGCATCCGCCTTCATGGCATTTCCCGGCAGAGAGTAGTTCACGTATTCGGTTATTCCCGGGACCGCTCCGAGCGCAAGAAGCGCGCAGAAAGCGAGGAACACGAGGAATTTCACGAGCTTCGATTTAAAGCGGAACGCGATCAGGACCGCGCCGCACGCGATCATCAGGAGAACGGGGACAACCCATAAGAACTTATAGTATTCTTCGATCAGCTGCTGATAATGAATAAACAGCCATGGAAATACATAGGGGTTAAACGCCGTGACGGCCAGGATCAGCAGCGGCCACAAAAAGACCGCGCGCACTCTCCGTCCGCCGAATACGGATGCGGGAATCAGCATCACAAACGCGGCGTACAGGAAAACCCCGCCGCCTCCGTATGCCGCTATTGTCTTTAATAAGAAGGACAAACCGGATTCGGTTGTCTCATATCCAGTCATCTTGAGGTTCCTCCACCTTTCAGACAGGCAGTCCCTGATAATTCAGATACAGCAGCACGGCCGCCACCGGCACGACAAGTGAGAGAACGAGCGCTGCCAGATATTTCAGGTGCTTTCCGATGATCACCGCGGGGATTACGAGCGCCGCGGCCGCCGCGGGCCATACCATGAGCGAGATCGGTGTCAGTGAAACAGCGGCGATTCCGGATGCGATCAGAAGCAGGGCGGGCCTGAGTCCCGAGTTCTCGTCGTTGAGCGCCGCCGCGATCAGAATGAGCGAAGGCAGCAGCACATTCGCGAGCTGCGAATTTCCGGTCCATCCCTGCGAATAGAGAAGGCCGGAAGGCGTAAACGCCGTCCGGAACCCGATCCCGGCAAAGATCGCGAGAAATGCCGCCGCCGAAGCCTTCGCAACATGCCGGTTAAAGATCCGCATGAAGATCCTGTATGCGATCATCCCGAAGAGAAGAGCCGTGACGGCCGTCCGCACCACCCTCATCTGGATCATGGGATGCAGTCCGTTCAGCTTGCAGACCACCGTGTCGAATACCGAGTATCTCACGAGAAGTTCCGGGGCGGTAAATACCGTCCGCGCAATCCCTGTTCCCGGTATCATCACGCCGATCGTATCGCTGCTTAAGTCCGCCGTCATCTGGGCGATGATCTGTCCGGGATCCGGAGCGGCCGGCAGAAGAATCGTCAGAACCGCGCTTCCGCACGAAATCGCGATCACGAAAAAGACCGTGAAGAAGAAGTGCACGCCCCCGGAAGCCACGGAGGTTCCGCGGAAGATCGACCGGAAATTGATCACCAGCGAAGCCGCCATCAGGACGGACATGACACAGGTCATCACATAGGAAAATGTCGTAAGCCCCACGTTAAAGCGCGCAGCAATCACACTGGCGATTCCGAAAACCGCCGTAGTGATGATCCAGCCCGCAATCACCGTCTCGAAGAATGACTTTTTCTCATCCCTGGCAGCAAAGGGCAGGATGCCTCCCACTATGAAATACATAAGAAGTTCGCAGACAATTGTAATTGCCGCAGCGGTTATGTGCGACATAGCGCCTTAATCGTCCTCCTCCTGGTCTTCCGTCGTGACGTAGATCTGGCGCTTCTTCGCCATCGCGTCACTTGCGAGATATTCGTCATAGGTACCGATCTTGTCAATCAGCGTTCCGTCCGGAAGGAATTCCATAATCCGGTTCGCCGTGGATTCCACGATCTGATGATCCCTCGACGTAAAGAGAATGACGCCCGGGAACTTGATCATGCCGTTATTGAGAGCCGTGATCGCCTCCATATCCAGGTGGTTGGTCGGCTCGTCAAAGATCAGGACGTTCGCCCCGGAGATCATCATTTTCGACAGAAGGCACCGAACCTTCTCCCCTCCCGACAGGACTCTCACGCGCTTGATGCCGTCCTCTCCCGCGAACAGCATGCGTCCGAGGAAGCTCCGCACATAAGTAGTGTCCTTGTTCTCGGAGTACTGGGTCAGCCAGTCCGCGATGGTGAGGTCATTGTCAAACTCGTCGGAATAGTCCTTGGGGAAATACGCCTGGGACGTGGTGATGCCCCACTTGTAATAGCCTTCGTCCGGCTCCATCCTGCCGGCGAGGATCTCAAAGAGGGTGGTCTTGGCCCTCTCGTTTCCTCCGACAAATGCGACCTTGTCGGTCCGCCCGATAATGAAGTTCAGATCCTTGAAAATGACCTCTCCGTCGATGGTCTTTGTAAGATGCTCCACAAAGAGGACGTCATTTCCGATCTCCCGGTCCGGCCGGAAGTCAATATAGGGATACTTCCTGCTCGAAGGGATCATAGCCGTCAGCTCGATCTTCTCCAGAGCGCGTTTTCTGGAAGTGGCCTGCTTGGATTTGGAGGCATTTGCCGAGAATCTCGCGATGAATTCCTTCAGCTCGCGGATCTGCTCCTCTTTCTTCCGGTTCTGCTCCTTCATCTGCTTGACGAGCAGCTGCGAGGACTCGAACCAGAAATCGTAGTTTCCGGCGAAGAGCCTGATCTTGCCGTAATCGATATCCGCCGTCTGCGTACAGACCTTATTCAGGAAATAGCGGTCGTGGGAGACCACGATCACCGTGTTGTTGAAGCCGATCAGAAATTCCTCGAGCCACTCGATCGCATCGAGATCCAGATGGTTGGTCGGCTCGTCGAGAAGCAGGATGTCCGGATTCCCGAAAAGAGCCTGCGCGAGAAGCACCTTCACCTTCAGGGGTCCGTCCAGGGTTCCCATATTGTGGTGATGCAGTTCCGGTTCAACGCCGAGGCCGATCAGCAGTGCTTCGGCATCCGACTCCGCCTCCCAGCCGTTCATCTCCGCGAATTCACCCTCCAGCTCCGAGGCCCTGATGCCGTCCTCGTCGGTGAAGTCTTCCTTCATATAAATGGCGTCCTTCTCCTTCATCACCTCGTAGAGGCGCGGATTCCCCAGGATGACCGTGTCCAGGACGTCGTAATCGTCGTACTTGAAATGGTCCTGCTCAAGGAAAGAGATGCGGTCCCCGGGCGTGACGGCGATCGTCCCGTTCGTCGTATCGAGCTGACCGCTCAGGATCTTCAGGAAGGTGGATTTTCCGGCCCCGTTCGCGCCGATCAGTCCGTAGCAGTTTCCTTCCGTGAATTTGATGTTCACATCCTCAAAGAGCGCCTTTTTGCCGACCCGGTATGTGACATTAATTGCTTCGATCATAGTCGTAATCCCCTTTTAATCAATTTGAGATGCCTGTTTTTCATTTTTCGAAAACTGACGCGCCTGCCATGAGCTGTAGATGAAAAGGACAAGCGCCACTGCAAATACCACACCCGTCATATCCACGCACACATCCATAAAAGTTCCTCCCCGGCCCTGCACGAAGAGCTGATGGGTCTCGTCAAGGCAGGCGTATGCGAAAGCAATGAGGATGGAAAGAGCCGCACTCCGCACTGCATGCACGATAAAGAAAAATGAGAGAAACAGCAGAATATAGAGTATGGCATATTCCGTCATATGGGCCGCCTTGCGGACGGCCGGATGAAGGATTTCCGTCAGTTCTTCCGTATCTTTGTCTGTCACTCCCAGGTGTTTTACGATCTTAACGATCTGCTGTGTCACCTGGAGAGATAATCCCGCCGATTCCTCGCCCGGCTGTCCGGAGAAGTTGAATATCACCACCATCCAGATGACAGTCGGAAGAAACCAGAAGTATTTTCGAATTGTTTTCATAACCCGTGCGTTTTCCTCCGATCCGCGCTATAATGAAAGCCACATATAAAGGAGGTACGTCATGTTTAATAAGAAAAGAAATCTTCAGGAGAACGCGATCCTGGGCTTCCTCGCACTCGCATTTATGGCTGTCGTGATCATCGCCGGCACTGTCATCAATGCTGTCAGGTCGGAGAAAAGCAAATAACAGTATAACACACTTTTATGCGGCTTTTCCTCTTTTTCGATCAAGCATCGCAGCGGCAATGATATAGATCACGGACACGGCCAGGGCCAGGAGGCTGAGCATCGCTCCCGCCTTCAGCCCCGGGACCGTGTAGCGGAATTCAATCCTGTTCTCTCCCGCCCTGATCCGGACGGCCATAAAGCCGTTTATGTCAAGGATCTCCTCTTCCGTTCCGTTCACAAAGGCCCTCCACCCGGAATCGTACGGAATCGAATAAAACGCGTATTTTTCGGCGTCCGCTTTGATGGTGGAGGCGTAGCTTGAGGTCGTGCGCACTGTGTCCGCAGAACACTCGGCAAGATGCGCTTCGCTGATTGCGTCAAGCTCCTCGCGGTTTGCCTCTCCGTCTTTTTCCGGATCATAATGGCGGAGAATCGAAGAAACCGCCTCCTCGTCCTCATCGGCCACAACGAGAGTTTTCAGCATGATAATGGCGCGGTCCGCCTCTTCCGTCTGTGCGAATTCCGACGCCGTCATGTAGGTGTCGTAGGTAAAGCCGATGGGCGGAACCGAAGTGTCCTCATAAATATAATACTTTTTCTTCTTCCCCTCCACAATCTGATAAGGAATGCCCCTGTCCGCATCTTCACTCGTCTTGTACTCGTATCTGGCGGAAATCAGGTTATACAGCCCGGTGATCGCCTCCGGAGATTTCACATCCCTTTTCAGGCCCAGCGAGGTATAGAACCGGAAGATCGAGCCCGAAACCGTGCTGCAGAAATTGGCGCTCGACTGAAAGCCGTGCGTGAGTGTCTCCGGATTGTCCCTGTTCGCAAAACGGTATTCCGGTCCCGGGTCCTCAAACTCCGAGGACGTCACGAGCCTGTCGTAAAGGCCGTCCGCGAGCTCTCCGTTCGCCTCATGATAGAGATAGAGGACGCCGGCAGTCGTCCCTATGGCAAACAGGATGAGAAAGACCCGGAAGAACTGTTTCCTCTTCTTTACCATCTGCGTCAGGATCGCCCAGGTGAGAAGGCTGCCTCCGATACTGACGGCCGTCCAAACGGCAAACACATCGTCCCGGAAGATCTTTCTCTCTCCCGCGCTGTTCCAGGGAACGAACACGAGGAAGAGCACAAAGCCAATCGAGATGAGTCCCCAGATCACTGTTGCTTTTGTTACCGCCTTCTCCGAGGGTGTCGGCTCATCCCATATATCCGCTTCCTCCTCGATCTGCTCAAGCATATAGGCGCCGCAGAGCGCAAAGAGGAGGACAGGCATGTAAAACCACCTGTGATAAAGCCCCGCAAAGAGCGAAAAGGCCGCGTTAAAGATCGGCACCACGGCCATCACCAGGCACCATTTCAGCATGCGGGTAATCCAGTGCTTTTTCTGCATCGAGACAAAGGCGATCACCAGTATGAGTCCCGCCATGGGAATGTAAGCCGCGCAGGAAGCGAAGTTGTGCTCGATCACGGCGCTCTGGTTGGACATCACCTCGCCCGGGAAGAGCAGCGCTTTCAGGATATACAGATATCGCTCCGTGGAATAAACGAGCGAGTTGTTGCCGTAATAATCAAACTTCACTCTCGGGTTCTGAAGCGTGAAGAACACGGACGGCAGCAGCAGAACCATGCCGCATAAGACCCCCAGGGTTCCCTCAAGCAGAATCTGCGGAAGCCGCTTCCACGTCTTCCTTCCGTCGCACATGACATACCGCAGGATGAAATAGGCGATAAGAAAGTAGACTTCCCCGAAGAAAAAGAAATAGTTGACGATGGCATTGAGACACACCGCAAAAATAAAGGGACCTTTCTTCTTCTCCTCCATGAGCATGTCGAAGGTGATGAGGAGAAGCGGGAACAGCGCGGCCACGTCATGGAAATGGTAGAACAGAAGGTTCTCGTTCATGAATCCCGAGAACGCATACATGACGGAGGCAGTCAGCGCATATTCCGGATGCCTGACAAAGCGGCGGATCCACAGATAGGCCGTGAATCCGGCAAAGGCATATTTCAGGATATAGAGCCACCCGACGACGTACATGAACAGATCGGACGGGAAAAGCAGCGACAGCCAGAAGGACGGATTCCCGAGGATGTAAAATGTCATCCCGCCTATGAAATTGGAGCCCAGGTCCAGAGACCAGTCCCAGATCACATTTCCGGATTTGATTGCGTCATTTGCGTACATGGCAAACGGAATCTGCTGTACGTTGAAGTCTCCGGCCACGCTGAAAAGGCCCCCTTTCAGGAGCATTGTCCAGCCAAGTCCCAATATGCCGATCACGAGATTCAGGACAAATGCCTTGAGAGCCCAGGATGTTTCACTTTTTTTTGCAATGATTTCGTGCTTCATTTTACGTGAGATCAGATGATCAGATGATATGGAAATAGTACATGAGAAACAGCATAAACAGAATGTCCGCCACGATGACCGCAACAATCAGCTTTACGGCAGGATGCTTTTTCGGCGCTGACACCTGCGGAAGATCCCGGTCCGTCTCCTCGTACACATAAGCGGATCTCCGGGACTCGGAAGCCGGCCTTCGTTCGGAAACCGGCCTTCGCTCGGAAGCCGGCCTTCGCTCGAGAGAGAAGTCGTCTTCCGTCTCGTCTTCCTCCCCGCTCTCTCCGCTGATGATTCTTGCGATTTCCTCCTGCGTCACGGTTTCTATGCTGCTCCCGCATTCCGCGGCCAGACGGTCAACCCGCTCCAGCCTGTCGATATTCTCCCTGTCGAGAATCCGCACCAGGAGCAGGCGGAAGGTCTCATCATACCAGTCTTCCAGCTCTCCGTCATTCATGAGAGCAATGCGCTCGACTCTCTCGGCCCCCTCCTTGTTGTCATAGCGGATGTGCGCGTGGTTGAGAAGAAACTCGATTCTGCTGTAAAGTACATTATTTCCTGTTTTGAGATTATCGGGATAGTTCTCGATCGTCCTGCCGATCTCCTGCAGCAGCTCGCGCTTCCGTGCCAGGTTGCCCGCACAGGAAGTGCTTCTGTACTCGGTGAGTGACCCGTACAGCGGATTGGAGGGAATGTCCGGGACCGCCGCGTCCGCGGCCGGATCATGCGGCACGATAAAGATGAACTCCTTAGACTCCACATAGCGGTAGTCATAGTGCAGTCTCCTTAAGAGATCGCGCACCCTCGAGATCAGCTGCGTATAATTCCGGATGTCGAATTCGTACCCTTGAGCGTCATCCTTGTTGAAGCAGCGCCGGCTCAGCTCTGCGACATTGATCACGTACTGGAGATAAGTCAGCACCTCGCTCTCCGAGGGATCGGCGCTTCGTAAAATGCCGTCGATGTTCAGCCCGGCCCTCATCTCATCCGTATCCGCACAGCCTTCACGGGACTTCCACGAAGAGAAGCCCCGTCTGTCCGCATAGTTTTCGAGAGTATATTCTTTGTAACCGAATGAAAGGATATGACTTTGAAAGAGCATCTCGATCTGAATCATCTCGTCGTGATAATCAAAGTCCGGAAGGGCATACTCCCCCGTATCCAGTTCACGTCCCGATTCCGCCACGATGCGGCTGACCTGGGCACCCAGATCGGCCTCGTCGGCTGTCACGGTGTATTCTTCCTTTTTCGTCTGTTCCATATGCTCCCCTGAAAAACTTTACGCATTCCTGAAATCAGCCCGTTCAAGGAACGCTTTGTAGGCGCGGTAGGCCTCATAGATATCCGCCTTGCTCGCTGCTTCATAAGGCGCGTGCATATTGAGAACGGCCACTCCGCTGTCGATCACGTTCATGCCGTACTCCGCGAGGATATAAGCGATCGTCCCGCCTCCTCCGATGTCCACCTTCCCGAGCTCCGAGGTCTGGGTGCGGATGTCCTCTTTTCCGAAAATGTCGCGGATATGGGCGATATACTCGGCGTTGGCGTCGTTGGATCCCGACTTTCCCCCTCTGCCGGTAAACTTGTTGAATACGATGCCGCAGCCCATCATCGCCGCATTCTTCTTTTCAAATGCCGACGCGTAAAGGGGATCGTAGGCTGCACTCACGTCGGAGGAGAGCATGCAGCTGTTTGCCAGGGCTCTTCTCATCGCAAGGTCCGAATACTCTCCCGTCAGGTTCATCACTTCGGCGAGCGCATTTTCAAAGAAACGGGATTTCATGCCGGTGGCGCCGACAGATCCGATCTCTTCTTTGTCCACAAGCAGGCAGCAGGCCGTCCGTGAAATGTCCGCGGCATCAAGAAGCGCAATAAAGGAGGGATACGAGCACACGCGGTCGTCCTGTCCGTAAGCGAGTACCATGCTGCGGTCAAAGCCTGCTTCTCTGGCATGCCCCGCCGGGACGATCTCCAGCTCCGCGGACTCAAAGTCCTCTTCCTCGAAGCCGTACTGCTCCTTCAGGATCCGGAGGACAGCCTCCTTAACGGCGTCCTTCTTGGGCGGTTCCTTGTCTTTGCTTCCCGAAGTGCATTCCGCGTCGATGATGATCGGGCTTGATCCGATGACGAGATCGAGGTTTTCTCCCTCCACCACAACAGACGCTTTTTTCTCCATCTGCTCGTGGGAGAGATGAATGAGGAGATCCGAAACAAAGAAGACGGGATCGTCTTCGTCTTCGCCGACATTTAAGATCACGGTCTCTCCGCTCTTCTTCACGACGACGCCGTGGAGGGACAGAGGCTGCGCCACGTACAGGTATTTCTTGATGCCGCCGTAATAATGGGTGTCCAGATAGGCGAAGCCGGAATCCTCATAAACAGGATTCTGCTTGACGTCAAGCCTGGGGGAATCGATGTGGGCCCCCAGGATATTGATGCCGTGCTCCATCGGCTCTTCTCCTATATGAAAGAGCGCGATGGATTTGTTCATCCACACACAGTAGACCTTGTCCCCGCATTTAAGCTTTCTTCCCTCTTCTATGGCCCTGGAGAGCTCGATATAGCCGGCAGCTTCCGCGTCGCACACAATGCGGTCAATGCACTCCCTCTCCGTCTTGCAGTCGTCAAGAAACTGCATGTACTGCTTTGCAAAGTCATCACACTTCTTCTGCATCTCCAGGTTATAT
Source organism: uncultured Lachnospiraceae bacterium (assembly GCA_902783325.1). Classification (GTDB taxonomy): domain Bacteria; phylum Bacillota; class Clostridia; order Lachnospirales; family Lachnospiraceae; genus Chordicoccus. The sequence continues at coordinate 10,176 of CACZQS010000212.1, read as the reverse complement.
GTATTCCAGACGTTCAGCTTTTCCATTTTCTTATTCAATCCTCCTTTAAAGGCGCCCTTAATAAGGGGCGCCTCACAGATACTTTTAAAGTCTAGCAATCGCGCTTCCTCATAATTCAGTCGCGGTCAGAGACATCCATGTTGATCATTGCGGAAGTAAATGCCGCTTCTTTGGCTCCTGCACCTTTCTCGTCGTCATCGCAGCAGGGATCCGAGACATCGACAGCCTTCGGCTTCGGAGACCGGTTGACCGGTGTCGCGTCTCCGATTCCGAGAGATTCCCCGACAAGTCCCAGCGCGGAAATCGCCGACGCGATATCGCTCGGCATATAGATCTTGGTCGCGCGTCCGTCCGCGACATCTTTCAGGACCTCGATCCCTTTCAGCTTGAGGACGGAGTCGCTCACCCTGGCCTCGTTCAGATGACGGAGGCCGTCCGCTTCCGCCTGATAGACGAGCTCGATGGACTTCGCGCGGCCTTCCGCAAGAGCGATCTGCGCGTCGCGCTCCGCCTGCGCCGCGAGGATCTTCGCCTGCTTGTCACCCTCTGCCCTGGAAACAACCGCTTCCTGATGCGCCTGGGCCTCGAGGACGGTCTGGCGTCTCTCGCGCTCCGCGCGCATCTGCTTGGTCATGACTTCCTCGATCTCCTTCGGAGGCTGGATGTTCTTCAGCTCCACGCGCGTCACCTTAATGCCCCACGGATCCGTGGCTTCATCAAGAACCGCGGCGAGGCGCGCGTTGATCTGGTCGCGGCTCGTCAGGGTCTGGTCGAGCTCCAGCTCGCCGATGATATTACGCAGAGTGGTCGCGGACAGATTCTGCAGACCCGCGATGGGGCTCTCGACGCCATATGTATAGAGCCTCGGGTCAAAGACTCTGGCGAACACGACCGAGTCGATGTTGATCGTGACGTTGTCCTTCGTGATCACAGGCTGCGGCGGGAAATCCAGCACCTGCTCCTTCAGTGACACCTTTTTCGCGATGCGCTCGAAGAAAGGCGCCTTGAGATGAAGACCCGCATCCCACACGGTCTTGAATTTACCGAGATTCTCAATGACGTAGGCCTGTCCCTGCGGCACGACACGGATATTCGCAAGAAGCAGCCACAACACAATGATCACTATAATCGCAATGATTATTAACGAAGCAGTACTCATAGCATTCCTCCATGGTTCCTGTATAAGTTACTTTTCACGGCCTAGTATAACACACTTTTCGTAAAAATCCGTTATTAGAATTGACAAATCGGAAATTTATCTGCATAATATAGATCGTCCGCTTAAGACATCCTTGATCCGGATGGTATGCAACGGGGTATGGCGTAGCTTGGTAGCGCGCTTGACTGGGGGTCAAGAGGTCGTGGGTTCAAATCCCGCTGCCCCGATGTAAGGATTATGTCCAGTATTATCAAGAGTCCCTTGATTGTACTGGATTTCTTTTGTCGTCTGTCACTCAGTTTTTACAGGTTATTGCAGCCGTGAATACATTTTCGTTAACATTTACATTTTCTCAGCTCACACTGCTGTTCTTCCTTTATTCGTTTTTGGGATTTGCAGCAGAAACAATTATTGTAACTCTTAATCACCGCGATTATCGTGGCCGGGGATATCTTTCCGCGCCATTTTCTTACGTATACGGAATTGCAGCGATATGCATGACTCTTCTGTGCACACCTCTGGCGGATTCACCATTTACCCTCTACGTGGCCTGCACGGTCGTCGCGGCGGCGGTCCAGCTTCTGACCGCAGTCTTTTTGTCCGCTGCCGGAAAAAAGCCCTGGTGGGACTACTCGGAAAAACCGTGCAATTGGAGGGGGATCCTCTGCCTGCACTATAACCTTCTGTGGGGCGTTTTCGGATTGATCGCCGTAGCCTGGATGAACGGGTTTTTTCTTTTTGTCTTTTCATTCCTTCCCGGCATCCTTTTGAAAGCAATCACGGTTATCCTTCTGCTCGCTGCATTTGTGGACCTGGCCGGACTTGCCGCCGTCCGCAGTCCTGAGAGCGGAAATGCCGCATTAGACCTCCTGCGCCCGTGGAAGGAGAAGCAGGCTGCCGTGACCGGTTCCATGGCGGAACGCCTGGCGCTCCTCATACACAAGCGTTTTGCGCGCAATGCTTCAGAATCCGATGCAGAGGGACCTTATAATCCGGAGCATCTTAAATACAGGGAGGTTCTGTGGATCTTCCTGATCAGCTCCTTCCTCGGCTGCATCGTAGAGACGATCTTCTGCCGGCTGGTTTTGGGAGAATGGATGAGCCGCAGTTCCCTGGTGTACGGATCCTTCAGTGTCATCTGGGGCATCAGCATCCTTCTGGGTACATTTGCGCTGAGAAAGAGCGTCCGGCGCTCTGCATTTTACCTGTTTGCAGTCGGAACGATCGCAGGCCTTCTGTTCGAATACGTCCTCTCCTTCATCGGCGAGATCGCGTTCGGTGTGACCTTCTGGGATTACAACCACCTGCCTCTTAATATAGGAGGAAGGGTTTCCCTGGTCTTCAGCTTCTTCTGGGGGATTGCGGCCGTCATCTGGATCAAGCTTCTGTACCTTCCGGTCAGCCGCTTTATCAGCTTCCTGCTCAAAAAGACGGGAAAATGGCTCTCTGTCGTGGCCCTGGTCCTGCTGGTCTTTGACCTGACTGTATCCTATATGGCCCTTCAGCGGTATCACGAGCGAAAGACGGAAACCGTTCAGAGCACGGTAATCGGCAAATGGCTGGACAGGAGTTTTCCCGATTCCAAGATCATGACCATCTATCCGAGCGCGAAGTGACATTACCCCGCGACCGCATCGACTTCCGTCAGACTGCTGTCTTCCTGACTGCTGTCTGACGTTTTGCTGCCCTCAGGTCTGCTGTCTGACGGTCTGCTGCCCTCCTTGCTGCCGTCTTCCGGTCCGCTCTCTTTGGACCCTCTTTCGGCTTTAGTCTCCGCGACAAGCATATGAGGCAGGCAGACAATCGTCTCGCCGTTATTCCGGATCGGTCTGTGCTGCATGCAGTACCCGTCCGGACAGTCGGCCTCTTCCATCCGCGCCTCTCCGTCCCGGATCACCAGCACGTTGTTTCCGTACTTTGTGCTGACCGGAACGCGCACGTCCTCATCCAGAGAGTATCTCCCGATCTCCTTTCCGTTCACACGGATAAGCAGATACGATCCTTCCGTATGGCCTGTTATCAGAGAGCGCACAAGCAAAAGCAGGACCGCTGCCGCACAGATACATGCGATCAGGAGCAGGTCCCGCTTTATTTTTCCGTGAGAATGATCAGATGAGCTCCGCAATTTCATAGATTAAGCGCTCGGTGTCGTCCCATCCCAGGCAGGGATCCGTGATCGACTTTCCGTATGTGTGTTCCCCGACTTTCTGGCATCCGGGCTCGATGTAGCTCTCGATCATGAGTCCTTTCACAAGCTTTTCCACATCTTTGCAGTGACGTCTGCTGTGCATGACCTCCTTCGCGATCCGGATCTGTTCGAGATACATCTTGCCGGAATTGCTGTGATTCGTATCCACGATCACGGCAGGATTCTTAAGCTCCTTCGTGTCATAGATGCGCGCGATGCGCATGAGATCCTCATAATGGTAGTTCGGAATGAACTGCCCGTGTTTATTGACCGCACCTCTTAGAACCGCATGGGCATGTTCGTTCCCGCTCGTCTCCACTTCGCTGTTTCTGTAAATGAACATCTGCGGGGCCTGGGCCGCCGTGATGGAATTGATCATCACGCCGAAGTCCCCGGAGGTGGGGTTCTTCATGCCGACGGGAATATCCACCCCGCTCGCGACCATCCGGTGAAGCTGGTCCTCCACCGAGCGGGCGCCTACCGCTACATAGGAGAGGACATCATCCATATACGAGTGGTTCTCCGGATAGAGCATCTCGTCCGCCGGAGTAAGCCCGCTCTCCTTGATGACATCGATATGCATCCTGCGGATCGCAAAGAGGCCGGCTTCAAGGTCCTGCTTCTTTTCCGGATCCGGCTGGTGAAGCATGCCCTTGTACCCCATGCCGGTGGTTCTCGGTTTATTGGTATAGACGCGCGGAATCACAAGGATCTTATCCTTAACCTTTTCCGCAGCCCGGGAGAGACGCACGCTGTAATCCACGACAGCCGTCTCGTTGTCCGCCGAGCACGGGCCTATAATGAGGATGAATTTACTGCTCTTCCCCTCAAAGACATCCCGGATCATGGCGTCGCGTTCGGCTTTCAGCGCATGGTACGGTGCGGGGAGCGGCAGCTTCTCCTGCACCTCCTTCGGGCTTGGCATCGCTTGCAGATAAGTGAAACTCATATTTCTATAACTCCTCTTAAGACCCAGTTCTTTACCGTCATACACAGTTCTCGGATGCCAATTCTGTAATTCTCATGCTTCGCATTCGAAAACAGAATTTGGCTCCTTTTCCCTCGCCTTATTCGCTTCGCAGCGCGTCGATCGGATTGAGCTTGGACGCCTTGACCGCAGGAAGAAGGCCGAAGATAATCCCGATCCCCATAGAAAAAGCGACCGCCACGATACAGGCCGGAAGACTGATCGCCGTGGGTGTCTTCATGATGTTGGAAACCACTCTGGACAGCACGATTCCGCTGATGACCCCGATAGTCCCGCCGAGGGAAGTCAGCACCGCCGCTTCCGTAAGGAACTGGGCGGCAATCCTCCTCCGCTTCGCCCCGATCGCCTTTTTGAGTCCGATTTCTCTGGTTCTTTCCGTGACGGAAACCAGCATGATATTCATGACGCCGATTCCGCCCACGAGAAGGGATATGCCCGCAATCCAGAGCAGCTGATTGTTGGTTGAGTTGGCAAGCTGCTGCATCTTCGTCGCTTCCTTGAGCAGATCCTCGGCCGTGTAGCTGAATTTCTGCTTGGAATTCGGGACTTCGCGGATCTGGGTGGCCGTAAGCGCTTTCGCCACATTGTTTCCGGCCTTTGTCATCATATCCGTGTTGACGGCCTGAACGGCGACACTCTGCGGCTCGTCGTAGCGGTAAATGATAGGCCAGGTCTCCGTAGGGATGAAAATGCAGCCGGCGGAGCCGTCCGCATAAGTCCAGTAGTCCTCGACGGAATTGATGTTCAGAGTCGACTCGGACCGCTTCTGGGCGACCCCGATTACGACAAACGGCTCCGTCGCGATCTCAATGGTCTTGCCGATCGGATTCTCCCCCTCAAAAAGCGTAGAGGCCGTCTCGGCATCCACGATCGCGCACTTGTGGTAGGTGTCGTTGTCAAAATCCGTGAAGGCCCTGCCATAAGTGATCTCATAGTCATTGACATCCAGGTAATGCGTGTCGATCCCGATCAGGTTGCCGTTAAACGCGGAATTTTTATAATACACGCTGTCCGCATAGCTGCGGAAGCGGTACAGGGATACTTCCTTTACGCCTTCCAGATGCTTCAGCGACCGCCTGGTTCTCTCGGTGATCACCGAAACACCCTTCGGCAGGGAATTGTACTGCATGTCATAATCGCTCTTATCCTGCTTCAGGGATATGGTCACGACATTATTCCCGGATCCGATCAGGTTCTCCTTGATCTGCTCATTTGTGCCCTTGATCGTCGAAACGATCGTGATGATCGCGGCAATGCCAATGATGATTCCCAGCATGGTGAGCAGCGACCTGAGCTTATGGCTCCAGATGCCCTGAAAGGATAAAGTGATATTTTCTATCATGTCAGCTCCTTCAACCGGCGTAAAGATCTTCGATCGAACTTATATCGGCCACGGCTCCTTCCTCCACGGAAGAGCCGTAAGGAAATGCGATGTAGTCGTCCTGACTGAGGCCGCCCCGCACCTCGATGACATATCCGTCAGGAGATTTTCCCGTGACGATGTAGCGCTTTTCCAGCTTGCCGTCCGCATTTTTCACATAGACATAGCGGCCGCTGCTGTCCGAGCGGACATACATCTTCTCCACGAAGAAGGAGTTGTTCCCGAGCCCGTTGTTGTTATTGTATTTGACGGACACATAATCCCCTTCCCTGAACTCCGCGTCTTCGGAGGCGTTGATGGTGCAGGGATAATAGGACACATTCGGGTTTCCCATGGACCATCCGTCCATGGAACCGGACGGGTAATCCGACAAGCTCCCGACGTAACCCATATACTCGATCGAATCGTTATCAAAAGAAGAAATGGCAACCGCCTGGTCGATAGCCAGTGAATCCAGCTCCAGCTCACTCACGGATATATTGACCAGATACCCGCCGCCGCCCGAGACGACGATGGCCGCCTCGGAATTGTTGAACGCGTCTGCGGGATCTGTCACTTTCTTGATGACGCCGTTGATCTTGCTCCGGACGACGCCGTCCGCCATCTCCTGCTGCATTTCCTTAAAATTGATCTCGTCGATCTTGAATTCGATCGTCTCGTCCCGGACTTCCTTTTCCTTCTCGACGCGCATTTCCTCGATTTCCTTCGCCGTGTAGTGGGCCGAGAAATCGATGGAGGGACCGTTCAGCGAGGGGACAGTGTCATCCTCATCATCCTCGTCATCCTCGTCGTCAAGATCATCGTCCACATCGTTGAAGCCGCCGCCGAAAAAGACGTCGTCATCGTCGTCATCGACATCCTCGTCGTCTATTTCCGGCAGGTCCTCTTCTGTATTTGAATTTGAGGAACCGGAGTCGGGGTTAAAGAGGCGGACGGCCACATTGGCGCCGTCCCTGATGAGATGCAGCCCGTAGCGGAGCAGAACCGGCGCTTCGATGTTGTCATTTTCATGCATCTCGAGAATGACATAGACTTCGTTCGGCGCTCCGTCCAGCCAGGAATAATCCGCCTTGGTCTGGGCTGACGTGCTGTCGGTGCCCGAGGATTCATCCGTCACGATCTCAATGGGAGTGCCGTCCGCAAACACGTCGTCTTCCTCATATTCGTCGTCGGGGTCATATTCCTCGGCGGATTCCACATCCGTATTTTCGCCGGGGTCCTCCTCACCTGACGGCTCATAAGACGGGTCGCCGTCAAAGTCCGGCGTGGCATCCATCTCCGGATTCTCGGAGAACTCAGGGTACTCGGTCTCCTCCGTCACCTCAACCGCTTCCTCCACATTGCCTCCGCTGTCCGGATCCGTAACCGCAGAGAAGCCTTCCGTAACCTCGAAGCCCTCCTCCACATTCTCGTCTCCCCAGACGTTAAGCGGCATGAGGCCGAAGCGGTTCCAGATTCTCGCCTCCTCCGCGGTCTCGACGAAAGAATCCGGCAGGGATGCCGTCACTTCCGCGGGATCGTCCGTGTGGACGATTTCACCGCTCTCCGTAAACATGGCGAGAAGCTGATCATTTGTCAGTGCGTCCGAGGTACTCCACAGATAGATATAGGGGTTCTCTCTTGTTCCCTCGCCCTTCACACGGCCGCCGGTCTCCTGCGGGTCATAATGAACCGGCTTCGGCGTCGGGGTCGGCGTCACCTCGGGCTCCTCGATCTCTCCTCCCCCGATCTCTTCCGTGTCCGAATAAGGGACAAGCCTCTTGATCTTTTCAAGTTCTTCTTTCGCGCGCTTAAGCGCCAGCTCCTGCTGCTTCAGGGCAATCTCCGCTTTTTCGAGCTGGATTGACGTGAGAGTCGTGTCATATTTCAGAAGGGGATCTCCCCTTTTGACCTCCTGTCCCTCCGACACCATCACCTCGGTCACGTTCTGCGTCTGACTCAGGAATACGCTCTGAATCCTGTCGGCCGACACAGTGCCGTACGCCTGTGAATCCTCCATGTAATATTCGGAGGGGATCACGATATCCGCGACCGGATAGACGGCAACCGGCTTTGCCTGTGATTTTTTGTAAAATGTCAGGCCCCCGTAGACTCCACCGCAGATCAGTGCGGCGGCAATGGTGACCGCCAGCAGTCTCTTTACAGCTTTATGCATACTTTAACTCCCCGGCACTGCTTTAGGACGCATCCGTCAGAACCCCGTCAAATATGTGGTAGACCGTTTTGGCGTGCGAAGCAATGTTGGCATCGTGAGTGATCATGATGATGGTGGCCCCGCTCTCATGAAGCTGCTTGAAAAGCTCCATCACCTGCTTTCCCGAAGAAGAATCCAGCGCTCCGGTCGGCTCATCCGCCAGCAGAAGCTTCGGCTTCCCGACGATGGCCCTTGCTATGGCCACTCTCTGGTTCTGGCCGCCGGACAGCTGGTCCGGATGGTGATTCATGCGGTCCTCCAGCCCCACGATGGCCAGCGCCTCCGCCGCCCTCCTTCTTCTCTCCGACTTCCTGACTCCCGCAAAAAGCAGCGGCAGCGCGACATTGTCGAGAGCCGTCATGCGCGGCATGAGGTGGAAGGACTGAAAGACGAATCCTATATACTTGTTGCGCAGCTCCGCAAGCTGGTTGTCGCTGCATTTCCCGATATTGTTTCCCTGCAGATTATAGATGCCGGATGTGGGAACATCGAGGCATCCGATAATATTCATAAGCGTGGATTTCCCGGAACCGGAAGGTCCCATAATCGCGATGTAATCGCCTTCGTTCACGGTGAGCGAGACATGTTTAAGGACATGCAGAACCGACGCTTTTCCCATCTGGTAGTCTTTGCATATATCATGCATATCCAGGATCATCCGACGATCTCCTCTCCGGCCGCCTGATACCTGGCCTCTAACTCCGCAATATCCTCTTCATCATACTCAAAGTCGTCCTCGTCCGTCCACTCCTCGTCGTCGTCCGTCCATTCCTCGTCGTCTTCGTCCCATCCTTCCTCATCGCTGCCCGTCTCGTCAGCATAGAAGTCCTCAGCGTCACCGGAATTGTCCGTCTCAAATGCCTCCATGCTGTTCTCCGTCACGGACATTCCTTCTTTCAGCTTATCCGAAGGCTGGGCAATAAAGTCATCCGCGGTGAGGCCGGACTCGATCACATACACATCCGCATCGGCATCATACGGTCCCAGGACCACAGGGCACCTGGCGAGAACACTGTTCTTCTCGGCCCAAACCCAGGGATCCTTATCCGCATCCACGATAAATACGGAGGACAGCTTTATCTCGCCCTGATCCTCCATCCCGTAATCCTCGGCAAGATAGACGTGCTGCCCGATCATCAGTCCTTCCAGCGCGTCGATCTTGATGTAGAAGGGGTACTTGGAGGTGCTCGTCATCTCCGTGTCATCTCCGTCATCCCCGCCGTAGTAGCCGTAGCTGCTGCCGCTCTGTCCCTTTCCCGGAGACTTCATGTCAATTTCGCTCACGACGCCGCTCCACACGTCCTCACTGTTCACGCGGGAGTAGATCTTCATCATCATTCCTTCGCGGATTGCGGAGATGTTGGTCTCGTCGATGGTTCCCTTGATCCTGTAGTTGTCCACCTCGACAAGCTTGATAAAGACATCCCCGCCCGAGCCTGAGGTGTCGTCGCTCAAATCCAGGTCAAAGTCATCGTCCAGACCGTCGTCGTCATCCATGGAGCTCATCTCCGTCAGGTTTGAGTCCGCCTGTCCGGCCTTCTCCACGCGCCCCGAGATCGGAGCCGTCACATCCAGGTTTTTGGTCCCCTCCTCAAGCTTCAGGATTTCCTTCTCCTTCAGCCCGATCTCATACTCCTCCTGCCGGATATCGGCGTCCGTCTCCTGGATCTTAAGGGTATAATCAAGCTGGTCGTCCTGTTTCGCTTTCTGTTTGTCTTTTTCGAGCTGCTTCTTTTCTGCCTGTTTGGAGGAAAGAGCATTCTTTTTCTGTTCCAGCTCCAGCTTCGCTTTGTCCAGTGAATTCTGGGCCTGCTCGGCGTCATAGGTAAACAGCTTGTCGCCTGCCTTCACGATGTCGCCTTTTTTCACATAGACCTTCGCGATCTTCTTGTTGCTGTCCTTCTTGACATTTGCCTCGCTTCCGGTAGTGACGATACCGGCATACATCTGCTGCTGCATAATATCCGTGAGACCGCACAGCATGGCCACTGACTGAACCGGCGCGCTTTCTTCCGCCACGGCCCCGCAGCCTGCCGCAATCCCCGCTGTCAGAAATACTGCGGTGAGCAGTATCAGAATTCTCCGCATAAGAAATCCTCTTTTACATGTGATCAGGAGCGATTGTCATCCATCGTCTCCTGTTATGATGATAAACCGCAATTATGTTAGATCTGTGAACGTAAATCGCGATTCTCGAAGAGGAATCGCGCGCGAATTGCACAGCAGCGAAGCTGCTTTCCTATGTGCAATTCTGCGATCCGCCGGA
>CACZQS010000211.1 GCA_902783325.1 uncultured Lachnospiraceae bacterium | reverse complement strand
TGATCGTCAGAAGAAGAAACGGCAAGGGCGCCGGTTCCAGGTAAGGAGGTAGAGAAATATGTCACGTTCATTAAAGAAAGGTCCTTTTGCAGATGCATCTCTGCTGAAGAAGGTCGACGCTCTCAACGCCTCCGGCGAGAAAGCGGTCATCAAGACCTGGTCACGCCGCTCTACAATCTTCCCGAGCTTTGTTGGGCATACATTCGCGGTGCACGACGGCAGAAAGCATGTTCCGGTCTATGTGACAGAGGATATGGTCGGTCACAAGCTGGGTGAATTTGTCGCCACGAGGACTTACAGAGGACATACAAAGTCCGAGTCCAAATCCAGGTAAGTCAGATATAAGCTAGTGTTTATAGAGGAGATAGAAATGGCTAAAGGACACAGATCCCAAATTAAGCGGGAAAGAAACGATTCAAAGAAAGAAACGAGACCGTCAGCTCGTCTTTCCTACGCCAGAATGTCCGTCCAGAAAGCTTGCTTCGTTCTGGACGCGATCCGCGGAAAAGACGTGGAGACAGCTCTCGGTATCCTGACATACAGTCCGAGATATGCATCTCAGGTGATCAAGAAGCTCCTTGAATCCGCGATTGCGAATGCCGAGAACAACAACGGCATGAACCGCGCGAATCTCTATGTCGCCGAGTGCTATGCAGGCAGAGCCACGACGATGAAGAGAATTCAGCCTCGCGCTCAGGGCCGTGCTTACCGCATTCTCAAGCGCACAAGTCATATCACGATCGTTCTGGATGAGAAATAAAGGAGGACTACATGGGTCAGAAAGTTAATCCGCACGGACTGCGTGTCGGTATCATCAAGGATTGGGATTCCAAGTGGTATGCAGAGAAGGAATTCGCTGATTACCTCGTGGAAGATCATCAGATTAGAGAATTTCTTAAGAAGAAGCTGTACAGCACGGGTGTGCCGAAGGTTGAGATCGAGCGCGCTTCCGACCGCGTGAAGGTGACGATCTACACCGCGAAGCCGGGTCTTGTGATCGGCCGCGGCGGCCACGACGTGGATGTACTGAAGGCTGAGCTCTCCAAGAAGATCGGCAAGAAGGTCCTTCTTGACATCAAAGAAGTCAAGCGTCCGGACCGCGATGCGCAGCTTATTGCCGAGAACATCGCGCTTCAGCTTGAAAACCGTGTGTCTTTCCGCCGCGCCATGAAGTCCACCATGCAGCGCACGATGCGCGCAGGCGCGAAGGGTGTCAAGACATCGGTTGCAGGAAGACTTGGCGGCGCGGACATCGCCCGCAAGGAGACCTACAGTGAGGGCAACATTCCGCTGCAGACACTCAGGGCCGACATCGACTACGGCTTCGCCGAGGCTGATACCCAGTACGGCAAGGTAGGCGTCAAGGCATGGGTTTACAACGGTGAAGTCCTTCCGACCAAGGATGCAAAGGAAGGGAGCTGAATTCAGTTATTGAATGCGCAGCATGAAATTACTGAATTCGCATCCGACAACAGTTTATAAGTGATAGACTGTGGTATATAGAGGAGAGAATAAGCTATGTTAATGCCGAAGAGAGTTAAACACAGAAAGCAGATGCGCGGCTCCATGAGAGGCAAGCCCACCAGGGGCACGAAGCTCGCTTACGGTGAGTTCGGTCTCGTCGCCACAGAGCCCTGCTGGATCCGTTCCAATCAGATCGAGGCGGCCCGTGTCGCGCTGACAAGATATACAAGACGTACAGGTAAAGTTTGGATCGATATCTTCCCGGATAAGCCGGTCACGGCTAAGCCCGCCGAGACCCGTATGGGTTCCGGTAAAGGCTCCGTGGAGTACTGGGTTGCAGTCGTAAAGCCCGGCCGTGTTCTCTTTGAGATCGCAGGCATCCCGGAAGAGGCTGCGCGTGAGGCGCTTCGTCTTGCCATGCACAAACTTCCTTGCACATGCAAGATCGTCTCCAAGGAACAGTTAGAGGCCAAGTACAGCGAGGAGGCCAAGGCGGCTTCTCCGGTGAAAGAGGACGGTGAATAAGCATGACAAAGAACAGTAAATATTTAGAGGGCTTAAGAAGCAAATCCGCAGCAGAGCTGCAGGAAGAGCTTGTCGCGGCCAAGAAAGAGCTTTTCAACCTCAGATTCCAGAACGCGACAAATCAGCTCGACAATTCGAGCAGAATCAAAGACGTCCGTAAGAACATTGCCAGGATCCAGACGGTCATGGTCGAGCAGGCGAATGCTAAGGAGGCAT
>CACZQS010000210.1 GCA_902783325.1 uncultured Lachnospiraceae bacterium | reverse complement strand
GGCACCTTTTAAGAACAGGCTGTTCACCGCGAGAATGACCATAATGATGATCAGCAGCACCATGATCACTTTCGTGACGCGCTCCAGACCGTTCTGCAGGCCGATCGAGCAGACCAGAAAACCCAGGGCGACAATGATTCCCATCGCCGCAATCATCGAACCCGGAGATGCAAGCATTCCCTGGAACACCTGCGCGACCGCATCCGCATCCTTCCCCTCAAAAGTGCCGGTTGCCGTATAAAAGAAGAACAGCAGCATCCATCCCGCCACCGTCGTATAGAACATCATAATCACGACGTTGCCGATCAGGCAGAAAATGCCGTGGATGTGCCATTTGCTGCCGGGTTTCTCGAGCTGCTGATACATCTTTGCCGGACTCTTCTGCGCCGCGCGTCCGATCGCGAATTCAACCGTCATCGCCGGCACACCCAGCAGCACCAAAAAAACCAGGTACAGCAGGACGAAGGCTCCGCCCCCGTATTGTCCGGCCAGATACGGAAACTTCCACACATTGCCGATCCCGATCGCGCACCCGGCACTCAGGAGAATAAACCCCAGCCTGCTGCCTAACTTTTCCCGTTCCATACGCTGTCTCCTAAAGGCTGCATTATGTCAACTTTTATGACAACGGGGACTGTCCCCGTTGTCATAATTGTTTACATAAGTCCCTGTCACTTTACTCTCGTAATGCGCTTGCCCGCGGACGAGATCGCCCTGGCGGGGCAGACCAGCCGGCAGAGATGGCAGCCGACACACTTCTTCCCGTCGAGAACCGGGCGGCGCTTCTCATTGAGATGAATCGCCTGATGGCCGCCGTCCATGCAGGAGATCATGCACCTGCCGCAGCCGATGCAGCGGTCGTGATGAAACTTCGGGAAGAGGATCGTGTCGCGCTCCAGTACATCCGTCGTTTCACTGATATTGTCCAGGGCGCTCCCGACAACATCTTTTACGCTGCGGAAGCCCTTCTCAGCAAGATACAGCTGCAGCCCGCTCTTCAGGTCTTCAATAATCCGATAACCATATTGCATCACCGCCGTCGTGACCTGTATGCTCGATGCGCCGAGGGCAAGAAACTCAAACGCATCCTCCCAGGTCTCCACTCCGCCCATACCGCTGATGTGCATGCCCGAAAGGAGCGGATTCTTCGCGAGCTCGGCAATAAAGCGGAGCGCAATCGGCTTCACGGCATTTCCGCTGTAGCCGCCGACCGCCGACATCCCGTGCACCGCCGGCGCGGAGACATATGTGTGCGGGCTTATTCCCATAATGCTCTTAATCGTATTAATCGCCGCGATCCCGTCCGCGCCGCTCTTTAAAGCCGCCTCGGCAGGCGGGCTCATCTTCTCCACATTCGGCGTCAGCTTCGCGAGCACCGGAAGAGACGTCCCGCGCTTTGCGGCCGCCGTAAAGTGCCCCACGAGCTCCGGCACCTGGCCGATATCGGACCCGAGCCCCTCGCCCATCATATTCGGGCAGGAAAAATTCAGCTCCACGGCGTCGGCGCCGTTTTCCTCGCACGCCCGCGCGAGACTCGTCCATTCCTCTGTGTTCTTCCCCATGATGGATGCCAGAATGAACTTATCCGGATAATTCTGTTTCAAATGGCGGAAGATCGCCATGTTCTCCTCCACGGAGTGATCGGAGAGCTGTTCGATGTTCTTAAACCCGATGATGCTTCCCGAGGGCCCGGTGATCGCGGAGAAGCGCGGCGAGGCCTCGTGGATGTCCAGGGAGCAGATTGTTTTAAATGCCACCCCCGCCCAGCCTGCCTCAAAAGCCCTGGCGCACATGTCATAGGTGCTGGCCACGACCGAGGACGACAGCAGGAAAGGATTCTCGAGCGGTTTGCCGCAGATATCCGTCTTGAGGATCGCCTTTTTCCCAGTACCCTTCACTTCGATCTCCGGCTTCACTTCCTCATAAAGCTTCATCATGAGCTTCCGCACCGGCACCTCATGAGGCCGTATGCAGGCCTCCTCGCATTGTCCGGGGCAGTCCGCACACCGGTTCTTCTCCGGCAGGGAGATCGCGGCGTTCTCTTCATTACTGAACCAGATACTGCGAAGGCACTTTGCAGGGTCCAGCTTCCCGCAGGCAGCGGTGCACGGGGCATCGGCGCACAGCGTACATCTGAGCATGTCTGAGCGGTAAATCTTTTTCTCGAAATTCATAATGTCACCTCCGTAACAGTCCAGTTGCCAATTAACATTATCAACATGCTGCAGCGCCGATCTTACCGGCTGATCACAAATGCATAGAGAGAAATGGCACATAAATACGCCTTGAG
>CACZQS010000209.1 GCA_902783325.1 uncultured Lachnospiraceae bacterium | reverse complement strand
ATCGAGCGGTTGATTTCGATGCCGGCCGCCTGGGCGATGTCAAGGTTGCCCCGGACGCCGGTCGAGAACACGACGAGATCTGCCGGAAGCTCCGTCCCGTCGGCGAGAAGCACACTGTTTTTGGTGATCTCAGCGGTGCCGGCATTGGTGAAGAGCTGCACTCCCGCGCCGCGGATGATCCCGGACAGCACCTCGGAGGCCGTCTCGCTGAGCTGGCGGGCCATGATGCGCGGGGCGGATTCGACCACAGCGACGTCCACCTTCCCCCGCTTCAGCGCCCAGGCTGCTTCGAGTCCCAGCACGCCTCCGCCGATGACGACGGCATTTTTGAGCGACGGCAGCATCCGCTGCACCTTCTGCGCGTCCTCGATATTGCGGATCGACACGACATGCTCCCCGTCCGCGCCCTTCACCGGCGGAACGAAGGCGTGCGCGCCGAGCGCGTAGATCAGCTTGTCATAGACGATCGTCATGGGCGCGCCGCCCTTTTCGACCGTGACGGATTTCGCCGCCGGATCGATGGCCTTCACCCTGGCCTCGAGCAGCAGGCTGATCGAATTCTCCTCATAGAAGGACTCCGGCTCGACCGCGAGCTGGTCCCCCGTCATATCCGAGAGCATCGCCTTGGTCAGCATCGGCCGGTTGTAAGGAAGGTGCGCCTCCTCCGAGATCATCGTGATCCCGCCCGTCCTGTCGCGCTCCCGGATGGCCTTCGCGGCCTCCAGCGCCGCCGCCCCTCCTCCTAAGATGAGGTACTTCCGATCGGTGTCATTTTTAAAATTACTCGGCTCGTCCGCAGGCACGAAATTCTCTTTTCCGACGCCGCAGACCGGGCACACTTCAATCGACGAATCGAAAATGGCTCCGCAGACGAGGCATTTAACAAGGGTGCGCGCCCCGGACGCCTTCTTCACTTCCTTCTTGAGGAGGACACAGCCGAAGTTGTATCCGAAATCATAGGCGTCCGCGAGCTGGTTCGCATCCGGCTTGAAGCGGACGCGGAAGCCGTCGAGCACATTCATTCGGACTTGCTTAAGCCGCTCGAGGATGTGGGGGACGCCCTCTCCCGACCAGCCGTAGGAGCCGAACGCGCTGGCGAGTCTGCCCTTGAAGACCGGCGGGTAGAGGCCGAGCGTCAGGCTGTAAACAGGCTCGAGGGCTTCGCCCAGGATCGTCGGGGTTCCGAAGAGATATCCGTCGGCCGCCGCGAGGTCCGCGGCGAGACCCGACTTGTCGTCAAAGACGAGGTCGTAGCGCCGGACTTCGATCTCGCCAGCGTCCTCCACGCCTTTTTTGATTTCTTCCGAGAGCTGCTTCGTGTAGCCGTAAGCGCTGACATAGGGCATCACGACGAGCTTCTTGTCTTTTTTGGCCGGCGCCGCGCACCAGCTGTTGTACCAGGCGAAGAGCTCCTCAAAATGCGAGTCGTGCACGGGCCCGTGCCCGCAGCAGATGGTCTCGATGTCCAGTCCCTCGATGCGCTTCAGGGCCGTGTTCATATAGGGATAGGCGAAGGGCCCGATGATGCAGTCGAAATAATATTTCGTGGCCTCCGCATAGGCGGCCTCATCCGCCACCTTCGAGCGGAGAACGCCGTCGCAGGAGTAATGCGAGCCAAAGGAATCGCAGGTGAAAAGCGTCTTCATCTCCGGCACGTAAGTGTACATCGTGTCCGGCCAGTGAAGATTCGGCAGCACCATGAACTCCAGCGTCTTGTCGCCGAGGCTCAGGTGGTCGTTGTCCTTCACCGCGATGCTGTTGAAATCGCGGTTCACGATGTGCTTCAGGAACTGGATGGCCGTGCCGGTCGCCACAATCGTAAGCGACGGGTTGAGCTCCAAAAGCTTCTCGACCGTCCCCGCGTGATCCGGCTCCGTGTGGTCCATGACCAGATAGTCGATATCCGAGATATTCACCTCGGATTCGATATACTCCCGCATTTCCTCAAAGAAGGAGAGCTTGGAGGTCTCAAAGAGCGCAATCTTTTTGCTGCCCTTCAGGAGATACGAGTTATAGGAAGTCCCGTATTTGGTTTCCATGATGATGTCGAAGACCCTTAAGTCCGGGTCCAGAACCCCTGTCCAATAGAGATCCGGTTTGATGTTCAGTGCCTGCATGGCGCCCTCCTTTCCTGTCCTTAGTTATGTTAACTGATATGACAACGGGGACTGTCCCCATTGTCATATTTGTTGACATAATATTGTCCTATTTTTTCTTCAGCACCCTGAGGATCATCATGCCGCAGACCGGCACGGGATCGTAGCCGAAGAGGATATCCATCTTGTTGTAAATGAGAGGCAGCCGTTTCTCTTTTTCCGTGAAATTCTGGAAAGCGAGATATTCGGCGTTCTCGTCGAAGAGCCGCTGCACCGTGATGCCATCGGTCATCTTCACGCGGGCGATGCCGCGGCGGTTCCGGAGAATCTTGTCGAAGAGAAGCTTCAGCAGCGTGTCCCCGCAGTCCGTCGCCATATAGTAGGCAAAGCCCTCGCCGTACTGCTTTCTCGAGAGAGCCGGCCTGCCCTTGTAGAAGCCGCCTCCGTAGCGGACCATGACGTCCGCGTCCAGCTTCCGCGCGATCTCGCAGATCGTCCGGGAGCTGTGCTTGCCCTTGAAGTCACCGGGAACCTCCAGCGGCATCTCCTCATCCGCGTAGAGACAGTCCGCCTCTATGACACTGATGCCGAAGACATCCGTGAGGTCGTGAGGCGTGTCCCCGGTCCGGCAGTTTCCGTCCCCGTCCTCGGAGGCAAATCCCCATTCCGCGAAAAAGACTCCGCCGTTTTCGACATATCTGCGCACCTCGAGCGCCATCTCATCGCTCACGCGCCGGACGCCGCAGGCCGCAATAAATGCGTACCGGCTGAAATCCTCCCCGGGGTCGATCACATCCACCGAAACCCCAAGGGACCGCAGCGCGCCCCACACGCGGTAAGCTCTTCCGAAATTCACATCCTCGCCGCAGAGCACCGCAATGCGCGCGTCAGTGCGCGTCGGGGCCAGATCCGTCAGCTCCAGGAGCAGTCTTCCGATCTGCTCGATCTCCTCGCAGCGGTTCGTATCCGTCTTGCCGGAATGGCCGATGACGGCGCCCGCGTAGCGGTCCGGCCCGCTGAGTGCCTGTCTGAGGTCCCGGAAGAAGAATCCTCTCGATCCGTGGATGGCGGCCTGAAAGATCTCCAGGGAAAGAATCCCCGGCTTTCTCAGCTTCGTGCCGCGCTCGGAGACGGTAAACATCGGATCGACATCGGTCAGGAAGAAATGCTCCCTCTTCACCGAGCGGGCGCGGTCCTCTAAAAACGCCGCCTGCCTGCCCGCCGAGATGAGATCCCCGCCCATCCAGTCGGCGTGATGGGAGAAACAGACGATGTCGGGCTCATTCTCTTCCGTGTATTCGCGGAAGAGCTCCCGGTCGCAGATTTCCACGGCGATGGCCTTCCTGATCCTCTCTGTTTTGAGCCTCCGGATCGTCTCGATCTGCCTGTCCGCCTTTCTGCTCGAGATTTTATAAAAGAGGACGCGGTCGTCCGGATCCATTTTGAGAAGGAGAGCGTCGGCGGACGAATCCTCCGGCACTTCGAAAGAGACCAGAATCCCCGCGCCGTTAAGCGTCCTGACAATCCCGGCAAGCCACTCACAGCCGCCCTCCGTCTTCGCGGCGCGGGAAAGTGCCTCCGCCGCGATGAGCGCCGTATTCATATGCAGTTTTTCCATCAGCGAGGCATCTTCCTGAATGCGCTCCCAATCCTCGGGATACCGCTCCGGATGATATCTCGTCCCGAAATAGAAATACCGGAACTGCATGCTCTTTCACCTCATTCAGTGACAAATGGCACTATTCGCACATCAGCAGCACCTCAGCCGAGCGCCTGCTCCACGTCCGCGACCAGGTCCTTCGTGTTCTCAAGGCCGCAGCTCATGCGGACGAGATTGCCGGAAATGCCGCAGTCGACAAGCTCCTGCTCGGTCATCTGGCGGTGCGTCGAACTCGCCGGATGCAGGCAGCAGCTGCGGGCATCCGCGACGTGAGTCTCGATCGCGAAGATGCGGAGTCTTCCCATGAATTCTTCCGCCTCCTTCCGGCCGCCCTTCACTCCGAAGGAGACGACGCCGCAGGACCCGTTCGGCAGGTATTTCACCGCGCGGTCATAATATTTGTCCCCCGGAAGCGACGGGTAATTGACCCAGTCCACCTTCGGGCTGCTCTTCAGAAACTCCGCGAGGGCGAGGGCGTTCGCGCAGTGCTGCTTCATGCGGCAGTGCAGGCTCTCAAGGCCGATGTTCAGGTAATAGGCGTTCTGCGGGCTCTGGATGGATCCGAAGTCGCGCATGAGCTGGGCCGTCGCCTTCGTGATGAAAGCGCCCTCCTTCCCGAACTTCTCGGCGTAGGTGATGCCGTGGTAGCTCTCGTCGGGAGTCGTAAGGCCCGGGAACTTCTCCGCGTGGGCCATCCAGTCAAAGGAGCCGGAATCGATGATCGCGCCGCCCACGGCCGATCCGTGGCCGTCCATATATTTCGTCGTGCTGTGCGTCACGATGTCCGCGCCGAATTCGAAGGGCCGGCAGTTGACGGGCGTCGCAAATGTATTGTCTATGATGAGCGGGACGCCGTGGGCATGCGCCGCCTTCGCGAATTTCTCGAAATCAAGAACGGTGAGCGCGGGATTCGCGATCGTCTCGCCGAACACGGCTTTGGTATTCGGCTTGAATGCCGCTTCAAGCTCCTCCTCCGTGCAGTCGGGGCTCACGAAAGTGAAATCGATCCCCATTTTCCGCATCGTGACGTTGAAGAGATT
>CACZQS010000208.1 GCA_902783325.1 uncultured Lachnospiraceae bacterium | reverse complement strand
CTTATGTCTGAAGGACGTAAGAAGCGAGATTACAAAATCGGGTCCGAGAACAATAAGTCAGCGTACAAAACTTCGTTTTGGGAGGAGAGTGCATTTATGAAGAAAATGCTGAGAACACGGGTAATCGCCGTGATGATCTGTACGGGTCTCACTCTTTCAGCTGCCGTGTCCGGATCCGAGCAGGAATCTGATTTGGAAGCTGTCTATGATTCTATAGAGGCTGTCGGGGATGAGTCCGGGGAAATCTATCAGGAAGAAATGCCGCCTGAGGATGACGGTTATGAGTCAGCTTTTATCGACGCCGCAGCGGATGAGACCGGTTCTGTGGAGGAAGGAGCAGAAATGCTCTTTTCATCAGACTGTGCGGTGGAGGAAGCCGAAGAAGCCGAAGAAGAAGACGCAGAGGATGAGGAAGAGCCCGAGGAAGAGACGGACCTGCCGGAGGGAGAGGAATTGTCGGACGAGGACCTCATGACAGGTGCTTCTGCAGACGGCACCGCGTCATGCGGAGCTTTCCTGACCTGGAGTATTGAAGGAGGAATTCTTACCATTAACGGCCAGGGTGAGATGGACGATTACACGGAAGAGAATCCGGCTCCGTGGTTGGCGGACCCCGCGTTCGAATTTGCATCCGTCGAAATCGGTGACGAAGTGACCGGTATCGGGGACAGGGCCTTCTTCGGCTGCTCCGGGATCATAAGCGTTACCATCGGAAAGTCTGTCGCGTCGATCGGCAAGGCGGCATTTTCAGGCTGTACCGGTCTGACCTCAGTCGAGATTCCGAATTCCGTTCTTACCATCGGCGAGGAGGCCTTCAGCGGCTGTGAGAGTCTGGGATCCGTAACCATGTCGGCCAGCGTCTTAGTCATCCCGGCAAGGTGCTTCTATAACTGTAAAAGTCTGAGCTCGATGAAATCTTCTGAGGATCCGCCGAAGCCCGATCCGGCTCCGTCCGGAGGAACCGACCCGGATCCTTCAGGGAAAACGGATCCGGTTCCCTCGGGGAAAACCGATTCGGATACACCGGAAAAACAGGATCCGAAGAAGGATGTCACGCCGGCGCCGAAGGCAAAGCAGGCACAGAACATCACGGTTAAGGTGAAAAAGCCTTCCGTGAAGGCCTCGAGACTGAAGAAAAAGAAGGTGAAGATCGCCAGGAAAAAGGTATTCACAATCAGGAACGCAAAAGGCGCAGTGAGCTTCAAAAAGATAAGCGGAAACAAAAATCTGTCCATCAGCAAAGCCGGCGCGATAACGGTGAAGAAGGGCACGAAGAAAGGCACCAAAAAGATAAAGGTGAAGATCACGGCGGCCGAAACAGAAGATTTCAGCAAATGGGAAAAGACGGTAACTGTCAAGGTAAAAGTGAAGGGATGAGGTTAAGGAGAACAAGTATGATTGGGATGACCGGGAAACAGGAACAAAATTACAAGAGCGAAAACGCGTCCGCCGGCCATGAGGCAGGGAGCTCCGCCTTGGGGCAGGATGCCGGGGAGCGCCAAACGGTGCAGGAGTTCTATCCCCTGACGCAGGCGCAAAGCGGCATACTCGTAGAGAGCCTTTCCCATCCGGATACAACCGTCTACAACGTGCCGTTTCTTTACCGCCTCTCCGGGAAGCTGGACCTTGTGCGCCTGAAAAAGGCCATTGAGGAGGCGGTTGCCGCCCATCCCTATCTGAATGCGGTCCTGACGACAGATGCTGAAGGGAATTTCAGGGTCAGGCGGGATGACGGTGCAGAGCCTGAAGTTGAGCTCATTGAGACAGGGAAGCTCCCGGAGGATCTGGTTAAACCGTTTGATCTGATGAGTGACCGGCTTTACCGGCTGCAGATCCTGAAGACTGACGACGGCAGCTATCTGTTTATGGATTTTCATCACATTCTGTATGACGGCAAGAGCAGCGCAATTTGGATGCAGGATATCAACACAGCTTACGGCGGCGGCAGGATTATTCCGGAGACTTATACCGGATTTGAGGCCGCTCTCGATGAAGAGGAGATGCGAAAAACAGACCGTTATGAGCGCGCCAGGGCTTATTTTGAGAAGCTTCTTGCGAATGCGGAGCCCGACATGCTGCCCGAAGGGGACGTATACGGTGAAGAAGCCGGTGTCGGCAGCTTCCGCATCCCGTCTGAGATCAGCATTGCGGCGGTCAGAGAGTTCTGCAAAGAGAACGACCTGGCGGTAAACGCCTTCTTTAATGCGGCGTTCGCTTTTCTCATGGGCAAATACAATCTCAGGGATGATGTCCTTTATACCACGGTAAACAACGGCAGAAGCGACTCCCGCCTGGAGCGGACCGTGATGATGCTGGTCCGGACATTTCCCGTTTTTTGCCATTTGGACGCAGAGCAGTCTGTCGCTGCCTTTGTGCGTGACCTTGGCCGGCAGCTGAAGGAGAGTATGGACAACGACCTATACTCCTTCGCGGAAATTGCCCACGAGTATGAGATTTCGCCCGACATCATGTTCATCTGGCAGGGCGGAGCTTTTCTCCAGGACAGCATTGGCGGTGAGGAGGCGGAGGAATGCCCGCTCGCGCCGTGTGAGGCCAAGGCGCCGCTTCATATTGACATCTATGAAAAGGACGGCTCTCTCCTCTTTACAGGCGACTACCGGAAGGACCGCTACAGCGGGGATTACATAAAGAGGATGATCGCCTGCCTGGAGCAGACGGTGCGGGAGTTTCTCATAAAGCCGGTGCTGAAAGACGTGTGCCTTGCGGAAAAGCATACCTGCGAGGAGATGGACGCCTTCAACGCCACGGAAACCGACTGGCCGGAGACGGATATCGTGTCGATGTTCCGCGAGGCCGCCCGGCAGTATCCGGACCGCGAGGCGGTCATTTTCCGGGACGAAGTACTGACTTACAGGCAGGTTGATGAGCTCTCCGAGCGCATCGCTGCCTTCCTTCGCTCAAATGGAGTGGGCAGGGGAAAAGTGGTTTCCATCCTGATCCATCGCAGCAGCATCATGGTCACGGCGACGCTGGGCGCGCTGAAGACGGGGGCGGCCTATCAGCCGCTGGATTCCAGCTATCCCCCGGAGCGCCTGGGCTTTATGATGAAGGATGCTGACTGTGCTTGCCTGATCGCGGATGAGGATCTCCTCGAGAAGGTTCCGGACTACAAGGGTCCCGTCCTTTTGACAAAGGATTTTTCCGCGCTTCCCCCCTGTGAGAAGCTTAACGACCATCCGGCCCCGGAGGATCTGTTCATTCTCCTCTACACTTCCGGAACCACCGGTGTGCCCAAGGGCGTCATGCTTGAACACAGGAACATTGCGAACTATGTGAGGCACTACAGGGCGGCGTACGAACTTGATTTCAGCTGCCGCGTGTCCGCCTATGCCAGCTACGGGTTTGACGCCTGTATGATGGATCTCTTCTCGCCTCTGACTGTCGGTGCCTGTGTGTGCATCGTGGAGGAGGAGATAAGGCTGGATCTGGTCGCGATAGAAGCCATGCTCAATCGTCTCGGTGTTACGCACGCATTCATGACCACCCAGGTGGCGCGGCAGTTTTACACCCTGGCAACGGTGCCGTCGCTGCGTTATCTGCTGACCGGCGGGGAGAAGCTGGTACCCGTAGCCCCGAGAACCGATACCGGCACAATACTGATCAATGCCTACGGCCCCACGGAATGCACCATTATAGCCACTGTCAAGACCGTTGACCGGCTCTATGAGCGCGTGCCGATCGGCAAACCGAACCAGAACTACAAATGCTATGTGGTGGATGCAAACCTTAACAGGCTGCCTCCATTTGTACCGGGCGAACTTCTGATCGCCGGCCGCGGCGTCGGCCGCGGATATCTGAACCGTCCCGAGCAGACGGAAAAAGCATTTATCCGCAATCCCTTCAGCGATGATCCGGACTTTAACCGCGTCTATCGCACGGGCGATGTAGTGCGCCTTCTGCCGGACGGCAATATTGACTTTATAGGGCGCAACGACGGACAGGTCAAGGTGCGCGGCTTCCGCATCGAATTGCCGGAGGTGGAAGGCGTCATCCGGGAGTTCCCGGGTATCAGCGACGCCACCGTGCAGGCTTTCGAGGATCCGAATACCGGTGAGAAGTTCATTGCCGCCTATGTGGTCTCAGGCAGCGAAGTGGACGTCTCCGCCCTGAATGATTTCATCAGGGAGCGCAAGCCGGCCTACATGGTGCCTGCCGTGACCATGCAGATCGACAGCATTCCGCTAAACCAGAACAGCAAGGTCAACAAGCGGGCTCTTCCGAAGCCTGAGCCGAAAGCGCACACAGAGGCTGCAAAGACCAGTGTTGCTTTGCCGCTGAACATACTGGAGGAGGAACTGAAGGAGATCGTCTCCGGCATCGTAAATACGACGGAGTTTGGCATCACCGATATCTTCGGTGACCTGGGCCTCAGCTCCATTTCAAGCATACGTCTGGCGATGCAGGTCTATAAGCGCTTCAACATACAGCTTGATTCGCGGAAGCTCATAACGGAAGGTTCCATCGGAAGCATCGAGAATGCGATCCTTGAGGGACTTCTCAAAAAGGATCAGCAGGCTGCGGGAAATGCCGCAGCTGAAACGGAGAACGGGAAGAAGCCTGCAGCAAAGTCCTGCCGTCTCAGCTTCACACAGCAGGGCGTATACTCCGAATGCCAGGCAAGGCCTGATTCCGTGCAGTACAACATCCCGTTTGTCGTGCGCTTCCCTGAAGGGATCAGCGTACAGGAGCTTGAGGCTGCCGTGCGCAGTGTGGTGAATGCACATCCGTACATACTCTGCCGTTTCGTTCCAAACGACGAGAATGAGATCATCCAGGAGCCGGTCCCGGACTGCACACTTGAGATCCCGCTTAAGGAGCTGTCGGCCGGGGATTTCGAGGCGTATAAAAAAGCGTTTGTGCGTCCGTTTGATCTTGCGAAGGGGCCTGCCGTGAGATTTGAGATCGTGAAGACGGATGGTTCGGACAGTCTCATTCTGCTTGCGGACACGCATCATCTGGTGAGCGACGGCGCTTCTGTTGATCTCTTTATCAGCCAGCTCTGCAGCGCGCTTGACGGCGCAGAGCCTGAGAAGGAGAGCTACAGCTATTATGATTTTGTTTCCGAGGAGGAGATCACTCCGGAGACTGAGGAATACTTTGCCGGGCAGATGGCGAATGCGGAGGAGGCCACGAGACTGATCCCCGATGTTTTCACCGGAGATCTCCCTCACACGGAAAAATCCGTGACCGCCGCGACGGACATCCCGGCGGTGAAGGCATTTGCCAGGGATACGGGAGTGACACCGGCGGAGGTATATCTCGCCGCGTGTTATATTGCTTTTGGCAGATATGTATGCGAGGACACGGTCGCCATTGCAACGGTGTCAAACGGAAGAAGCAACCTCAAGGTCGGCAATACGATGGGAATGTTTGTCAATACGCTTCCTCTCGTCATATCGATCGACCACAAAGAAAATACTGCTGATTTTGTGCGCCGTGCGGCGGAGGGCTTCTCAGGAACCATTTCCCATGAGAACTATCCGTTTGCCCGCATTGCAGCCAAATATGATTTCCACCCGGCGATCTCCTACGCGTACCAGATCGGCGTCATAGAAGAGTACAATACAAAGCATGGTCCTGCAGAGGTTGAACTGATCAGCCAGGATATAGCGAAGCTGCCGGTGTCCATTTTCATCAACGGGACGGAGGAAGATGCGTATATCGAGGTGGCCTATGACTCCGCCCTGTACAGCGGGGAAATGATGCGCGGCCTGGCTGAGAGCATTGAAAATGCTGTGCACGGGCTCCTGACAGGCCGGACACTTTCGGAAATCAGTCTCACGGGTGAGACGCAGTGGAAGGCGCTGGACAGCTACAACCTCTCATGGGATCTGGATTACGACAAAAACGACACCGTCGTGACGAGATTCAAAAAGAATGTTGAGGCGCAGCCCGACAAGCTTGCTGCGGTATATAAGGACAAAGCCTATACCTACAGGGAACTGGACGAGCTGACAGACCGCCTGGCGGCAAAGATCCGGAAGCGGGCAAGCATGGCATGCGGAAAGGACAGCCTGAAAGAGGAGGTCGCGGCGATTCTCCTGCCAAGGGATGAGAATGTCTTAATACTGCCTATGGCCGCGGTCAAGGCGGGCCTGGCTTACGAGCCCCTGGATCCGAGTTATCCGAAGGAGCGATTGAACTTCATGGTGAAAGACGCAGGGGTCTGCCTGCTGCTCGCAGAGGAAAGCCTGATCGATCATGTGGATGAGTATGAGGGCCCGGTGCTGACGGTGAGCGAGCTGTACGCCATGGAGGATGAAGCGGAAATGCCAAAGGGGCCGGCTCCTGAGGACCTGTTTATCATGCTGTACACCTCGGGCTCCACGGGCGCGCCCAAGGGCTGCCAGATCGAGCACCGGAATGTCGTATCTTATGCCTACGGTGTGCGGAATGATTTTTACACAAAGGAGGACAGGATCGCGGCCTACGCTTCGTTCGGCTTTGACGTGAACATGTCCGATGTGTTCTGCACGCTGTTAAACGGCGGCACAGTCTATCTGATCCCTCAGGAGATCCGCATGGACCTTCACGCTCTGGCGGATTATTTTGATGAAGCCGGCATTACGGCGCTCCTGATGACAACACAGGTCGGCGTGCAGTTCCTTACGAATTATCCTAAGCTTAAGACTCTCAGGATG
>CACZQS010000207.1 GCA_902783325.1 uncultured Lachnospiraceae bacterium | reverse complement strand
AGTGTGGGATTCGAACCCACGTGCCCGAAAACGGACAACCGCATTTCGAGTGCGGCTCGTTATGACCACTTCGATAACTCTCCATATTCTTATTTCCGCTTCTCCCGGTCCCGCTGCCGCAGTTCCCGGAAAAAGCTCCGCATCAGTTCGCTGCATTCTTCTTCGAGAACGCCGCGCTTTATACGGACCTGATGATTGAAGCCCTGCATGTCGAGGAGATTGATCACGGAGCCCGCGCAGCCGGCCTTCGGATTCATGCACCCGATCACGCATTCGGGAATTCTCGCCTGTACGATTGCTCCCGCGCACATAGGGCACGGCTCAAGTGTCACATAGATCGTGCAGCCTTCCAGCCGCCAGTCTCCGATCACCTTCGCCGCCTTACGAATCGCCGTCAGCTCCGCGTGGGCAAGAGTATTTCCGTCGGTATTCCGGCGGTTGTACCCCCTCGCGATGATCCGCCCTTCGTAAACGATCACGCAGCCAATGGGTGTTTCCTCGAGGGCATAAGCTTTCTTTGCCTGCTTCAGTGCCTCCCGCATGAACTTCTCATCTGTATCCATACCCGCACATTATAAACGACCATTCGGGAAAAAGGCAACCATTTTTTCACAAAGAGATGTTATGATATTAAAGGAGGTTTTGAAAATGACAAGTGCAGATACCTTCCGCAGGGACACGGAGATCCATGCGGATGATCTAAGGGAAGGAACGATCTACGGAGAGCATACCGACGCCATGCGCGGCGTCATGAACGGCGTGCTGGAGCGGATTGAGGCGCTTCGGACCGACATGCGGAGCCGCATGGGCTTCGATCCGGTGGATCACTGCACCGCCCGCATAAAAAGTGACCGGAGCATGCGGGAGAAGTGCCGCCGCAAGGGCCTTCCCGAGACAAGCGATTCCGCTCTCTTTATGATCCACGACGCGATCGGCATCCGGATCGTGTGCGGTTTCTTAAATGACGTCTATACGATCCGCGACTATCTCGCAAAGTTTGATGACTACGAGATGATAAAAGAGAAGGATTACATCCGCCAGGCCAAGCCGAACGGTTACCGGAGTTATCACATAATCCTGCGGGTCAGCGGGAAATACTACGTCGAACTGCAGCTGAGAACGATCTCCATGGACACATGGGCCGCCCTCGAGCATCAGCTGCAATACAAAAAAGGCCATGAAGACAACAGCCTGATCATCAGGGAACTGAAGCGCTGCGCGGATGAGCTCGCTTCCACGGACGTCTCCATGCAGATACTCAGAGATATGATTAAGGAGTGACATGAAACTGTTAATCGCTGAAGATACGCGCGACCTGAACCGCGCGATAAGTGCCGTTCTCATGCACGAAAACTATGCGGTGGATTCCGTCTTTGACGGGGCCGAAGCCTTGGAAAAGCTGCGCTCCGAGCGGTATGACGGCATCATTCTCGATATTATGATGCCGAAGATGAGCGGCCTCGAAGTGCTGCAGGAGATCCGGAAGATCAACATCGTGACCCCGGTTCTTCTCCTGACGGCGAAGGCCGAAGTGGATGACCGCGTCGCCGGTCTTGACGCCGGGGCGGACGATTACCTGACAAAGCCCTTCGCCATGAAGGAACTGCTGGCCCGCGTCCGGTCCATGACGAGACGAAGAACCGAATACAGCGCCCGCGAGCTCACCTATGAGGACATCGTGTTAAATGCCGAAAGCTTCGAGCTCTCGGCAAAGAACTCCGTTCGTCTGTCCATCAAGGAGTTTGAGCTCATGCAGGCTCTGATTTTAAATGCCGGGAGAGATCTGGATACGAAATATCTTCTGGACCACGTCTGGAGCAGTGAGCCGGACGCCCAGCCGGACACGGTCTGGCTCTATATCAGTTATCTCCGGGGCAAGCTCCGCTCCATAGATTCGCGGATCATTATTGTCGGACTCAAAAACGGGAGCTACAGGCTTGCGCCGCGTGAGGAAGACTTCACAAAATGAACAGTTAAGGAGACTCTCATGAATTCCCGTACCATTCTGAAGCTGCGCCGTAAGTTCATAGTAGTGGCGATGCTCACCTATTTTCTTGTCATGGTGTTCATGGGGGCATGCATCAATGTCTCCAATAGTGTCGTGTCCACAAACCAGATCCGCCGGGTTCTCGACTATATTCTGGCCGGCGACGGGATGATCAGCTACAGGATCCGTGACGACAGAGGAGATCAGGACCCCGCTTCCCCGGAGCACTCCTTGAGCTCCTCTGCTCCCGATTCGGAGATCTCCGCGGCCTCATCCGGCAGCGAGGCCTCCGAGGGGGAGTCCGACCTCTCAGGCAAAACAATCCTGGAGGAGTTCTCACCGGAATTTCACAATTCCGCCCGCTACTTTACGGCGGCATTTAATGAAGACGGAGAGGTCACGGATCTTCGGACCACGCATATCAGCGAGCTGACCCCCGAAGAGGCCGTCTCTCTTGCGGAAACAGCCTATCACATGAATATGAGGTACGGCCGGATCGGCTACTACTGCTTTAAGAGAGGAACCATTTCCACCGGCCAGACCATGGTCGTGCTGCTCAACTGCCTCTCACAGATCCGCTCCAATGCGCGGGTTCTTACCATCACTCTCTTTTTCGCGGCCGCCGGTCTTCTCATCACATTCATTCTGGTATACATCTTCTCGAGCCGCGTCATCCAGCCCGAGATCCAGAACATCCGCAGGCAGAAGCAGTTTATCACCAATGCCAGCCATGAGCTGAAGACACCGCTCGCCGTCATCCGGGCGAACACCGAGATCGTGGAGATGATTAACGGAGAGAGCGAGTGGACGCAGTCCACGATGCGGCAGGTGGACCGCCTCGACGGCCTCGTCCAGAACCTGGTCATGATCTCCAGGGCGGCAGAGCGGGAGGACCGCTCCGTGATGACGAAGATTGATGTCTCCAAACACGTCGAGGAATCGGTGAATCCCTACCGCTCACTGGCGCAGCAGGAAAAGAAAGAGCTGGTCGCCGAGATCCAAAGCGGAGTCCGCATGATTGCGGACGAGAGCAAGATCCGGCAGCTGACCACCCTTCTTGTCGACAACGCTTTCAAGTACTGCGACGAGGGGGGCACAATCCGCGTGACCCTCGAATCCATCCGGAAAGGGCGCACCGTGAAGCTGGTCGTCTCCAATTCCTATTCCGAAGGCGCGAATGTGGATTACAGCCGCTTCTTTGAGAGATTCTACAGAGAAGACGAGTCCCACAACGTCGACAAGGGCGGCTACGGCATCGGTCTTTCGATCGCCGAAAGCATCTGCCAGCAGTACAGCGGAAGCATCAACGTCTCCTGGAGAAACGGAGAAATCTTCTTCACCTGCCTGCTAAACTGAGAAAAAAAGGAATTCTTCAAGATCTGAGTCGGAGATTAAAAAATGCAGTTGCATTAGATACTGTAAGCAGGTATAATCGTGCATCGGCCCAAATCTTACTATATCCGGGCTCGTGAGTTCGAAACCATCCTCACGTAAAACAAAACTAAGGAGAAAAAATGAATACAAAAAAACCTGCTTACTGGATTGCGGAGGGCGCAATGATCGCCGCAATCTATGTCGTCATCACGGTCGCCCTGGCGCCGTTCTCCTACGGAGAAATCCAGGTCCGTGTCTCGGAAGCGCTGTGCGTCCTGCCGGCCTTCACTCCCGCAGCCATTCCCGGACTCTTCGTGGGCTGTCTCATTGCGAATATTCTCGGCGGAGCGGTCATATGGGACATCATCTTCGGTTCATTTGCGACCCTCATAGGTGCTGTCGGAGCTTATCTTCTTCGGAAAAGGCCCTGGCTGGTACCGATTCCCACCATCGTCTCCAATGCCATCATAATTCCCTTCGTGCTTAAGTATGCCTACGGAGTCGAGCTCCCGCTGCCGCTGCTCATCTT
>CACZQS010000206.1 GCA_902783325.1 uncultured Lachnospiraceae bacterium | reverse complement strand
GTGGAGAGCGGTCTCAGTCCTCCGCCGTCAAAGCGGACCGCAGCCGCTTCCTTCATAGAGCCGGTCTGTCCCTCGGCGATTTCCACCCGGATCGAATCGCCTCCCGAGAAAATGATGCTGCGGGAGATCAGCGTGTGCGCCGCCAGGGGAGTCATCAGAATCAGCTCGGCGTCCGGGGACACGATCGGGCCCCCGACAGAGAGGCTGTAGCCCGTGGATCCCGTCGCCGTGGAGAGGATCACTCCGTCAGCGCTGTAAGAGTTCAGCAGTTCCTCATTGACGTAGTTCCGGATCCGGAAGCTTCGTAAGGGGCCGGTACGGCTCAGCACGATCTCGTTGAGAGCGATGTCCTCCTCTTTTGCGGACCCGCGGCATATCGTACCTTTCAGCATCATGCGCTTTTCGATGGTATAATTTCCGCTTAAGAGTCTGTCCGCCGCCTCAAACATATTTCCGGGATCCACCTCCGCCAGATAGCCGAGCGCGCCGAGATTGATTCCGAGAAGGGGTATGTCCCTCCCGGTCACGCACTTTGCGGCGCGGAGCAGGGTGCCGTCACCGCCGAGTACGACCGCACATTCCGCTTCGCCGGGCAGATCCGTCCCGGAGACGGAAATCCAGGAGGACGCGCCTTTTCCGGCAAGATATGCCGAGAGCTTTTCGGCAAGAATCTCACTCCCCGGCTTCTCCGTATTTCGAATGATTCCGAAACGTCTCATGGGCCTCATCATTTTCCCAGCTCCTCATGTGCGGCATTCACGATGGCAGAGAGTGTCTCCTCAGAAAGACACACATCCCCTTCCGTCAGCTGTTTCTTAAGGAGGCAGAGGAACTCGATATTTCCCTCCGGCCCCTTGATCGGGGAATAATCCACCCGCACCGGCATAAGTCCGACGCTCGCGGCATAGGAGGTCACCCGCATGATGACCTCGCGCTGCACCAGCTTGTCCCTGACGACTCCCTTCTTCCCGACCTTCTCGCGGCCGGCCTCAAACTGAGGCTTGATGAGACAGACGATCTCTCCGTCCGGAGTGAGCAGATCCCTCACCGGAATCAGCACTTTGATGAGGGAGATAAAGCTGACGTCAATGCTCGCAAAAGAAGCGCTCTCCGGCAGGTCCTCCGGAAGCACATAGCGGATATTCGTCTTTTCCATGGAGATCACGCGGGGGTCGTTGCGGAGACCCCAGTCGAGCTGCCCTCTTCCGACGTCGATCGCGTAGACTCTCTTCGCCCCGTTCTGCAGCATGCAGTCGGTAAACCCGCCCGTAGAGCTGCCGATATCCAGGCACACCTTGTCTTCCACACTGATGGGAAATACCTGGAGCGCCTTCTCGAGCTTCAGTCCTCCGCGGCTCACATAGCGGAGCTTCTCTCCCCTGATTTCGATGTCCGCTTCCGTATCATACGAGACTCCGGGCTTGTCCGCCCTCATCCCGTTCACGAACACCTTTCCTTCCATGATGACAGAATGCGCCTTCTCTCTTGACGGAGCGAGCCCTCTCTCCGCCACGAGAAGATCCAGCCTTTTTTTCATTCAAATTCCTCCAGGACGCCGTCCTCCGTGAGAGAGAGCATCTTCTTCTCGTAACCGTCAAGCTTCTGGCCGACTTTCTTCAAAAGCTTCATTCCGTCCTGATAGATGCGGAAGCTGTCCTCTATGCTGACGTCCTCGCTCTCAAGAGCGCTCACCATCTCATCGAGCCGCGCAAAGCTCTGCTCGACGGTGAGCTCCTCCTCTTCAAGGATTTCTTTCTTCTCTTCACTCATGATACGTTTCCACCTCTGCTGTTTCTTCGACACCGGCCGTGACGGTTCCGTCCGTCACATAGATTGTAAGGCGGTCTCCTTTTTTTACCTGTTTCACCGAACGGACGGCATGTCTTCCGGAATCCGCCACAAAGGAATATCCCTGCCTGAGCCTGCTGATCGGGTTGAGTCCTTCCATCCTGGCGATCAGGACGGAGAAGGTCCTCTGCCGCAAAGCCAGCACCTTCGCGGTCCGGTCCGGCAGGGCGGAGGCGTAGAATTCCGCTTTTCTTCCTGCCGCGGCAAGGCGTTCCCGCACCGCCCTTTCCATCGCGGTCTCACAGTCGGCCGCGCGCCTTCGCTCATCCCTGAGACGGCTCACCGGCGAAAGGGCGCGAAGCCTCGCCTGGTACCATTTGATCCGGGCCTCGTCCGCCGCCAGCTTTCTTGAGAGAGAATTCCGAAATGCCGTCTCCCGCTTCCGGACCGACTCCCGGAATTCCCGGCAGTCGAAGACGGCAAGTTCTGCCGCCGCGGAAGGCGTCGGAGCCCTGAGGTCCGCCGCGAAATCCGCGATCGTCGTGTCCGTCTCATGGCCCACGGCAGAAATGACAGGAGTGCCGCACTCATAGATCGCCCTCGCGACGATCTCCTCGTTGAAGGCCCACAGATCCTCGTAGGAACCGCCGCCTCTTCCGACGATAATGACATCCGTAAGCCCGTCAAGCATACGGATTCCGTCAGCGATGCTCTGAGCGGCTCCCTCGCCCTGGACGAGGGACGGCCTTAAGATCAGCTGCACATATGGGTTTCTTCGTCTGGAAATGGTCTGAATGTCGCGCACGGCGGCTCCCGTCGGGGCGGTCACCACTCCGACCACGGACGCGTACGCTGGAACAGGTTTTTTATGTGACTTGTCAAAGAGGCCTTCCGCTTCCAGCTTGCTTTTCAGCTTCATGAATTTCTCATAAAGCTCTCCCTCGCCCTCAAGGCGGATCTGCTTTGCGTAGAGCTGGTAGCGCCCGTCTCTTTCATAGACATCCACCGCGCCGCCGACAACGACTTTGTCCCCGTCTTTCATCCGAAAGGCGAGGCCGCGGCGGTTTCCGGCGAACATAATACACGAGAGCGTGCCGGTACTGTCTTTTATTGAAAAATAGATATGTCCCGAAGAATGGTACTTGCAGTTGGACACCTCTCCGCTCACAAAGACGGATGCAAGCAGGCCGTCGCCCGCAAACATTCCCTTAATATAGCGGTTAATCTGTCCTACCGTATAGACTCTTGGATTCATTCTTTTCTTGAAAGCTCTCCAAGGATCCCGTTTATAAACGACGGAGACTCGTCACCGCCGTAGAGCTTCGCAAGCTCCACGGCCTCGTTGATCGCGACGCCGTCCGGAATCGAATCATCAAATCTCATCTCATAGACCGCAACCCGCAGCACGGCCAGGTCGCAGCTGTTGAAGCGGCTGGTCTTCCAGCCCCTCGCTGTATTGTTGAGCATCTCGTCGATCTCGCCGACATGCCCCCTCACTGCCTTCAGCCTGTCCTTTAGGTATTCCCTCTCCGCATCCGTGATGCCGGAGATTCCGTCCAGATAGAGATCGGCCTGCTCCTCGATCTCCGCTTCCGGATTAAAGGCATACAAAAAAACAAGCTTGAACAGATGCTCGCGTAGTTTTCTTCTGCTCACTTGAGTTCTCCCCTTCAAAAATCAGTTCCCCTTATTTACAGCCCCTTCAATTCCGTAATTCCCTGCCGGATCCCCTTCCGGCAGCGAATCGTTCTATTCAAATATCCTGCACACCTCACGCCTCAGGCGGAGACACGATGTCCGCGATCCGGACATTCACATTCGTCACTTCCATGCCTGTCATGTTCTCGATCGCGCTCTTAACCTTCTCCTGAACCTGGGCCCCCACCTCCGGGATGCTGTACCCGTAATTCAGGCTCACGGCGAGGTCCACTGCGATGCGGCCTTCTTCCACATTCACTTTGCAGCCCTTCGAGAGGGACTTGATGCCCTTCCTCGCGACCATATTATTCGTGATCCCGCCGGCTATGGAGGCAACGCCCTTCACTTCGGTCGCGGCATAAGACGCAATCACCGTCACGACTTCAGCCGCGATCTTCACGGTGCCGGTTCCGCCGTCGTCCTTTATGGTATATGTATTGACTGTTTCCGACATATGCACTCCTCACATCTTTTTCAAGTTTAAACCATTTCCAAACGTGATGTCAATCACGCTGTCCCTCATCCGCCTTTTTTTTCATCACCTCGCGGATGGCCGCATCAAGCATGATTCTCTTCCTCGTCATCCACCTTGCGATGAGGTCGCGGGACATGATGAAATTGTCGGACATCGGGTTGATGACCGCGCCGGAAAAGCGGGTATGCGTGATCATCACAGGTCCCAGATCGTCAAATGTCATAAGCATCCGGAACGGCTTCTTCTCCGTGGCCTGCGTCCACTTGAGCAGCTCCTCTTCGCTCGTGAAGAGCGGCAGATACTCGTGTCCCTCCTTGTCCGTCAGGGAAAAATAGACCACCTTCGTGTCCGCGCTGAAAAACGCTTTCCCGTCCTCCACTTTCTGGGGCTTCTGGGACATTCCCACATAGACGGCGAAATTCGACTTCACACAGATCGAATCCGCCAGCTTGTTCACAAGATTCTTCGACTGCGCATCCGTGACGCAGGTGGCTCTCCAGGAGAGATATTCTTTTACTTCCTTGTTGTCCGGTATTGTCTTCGGATTAAACTGCATCGCTCTATTCCTCTTCTTCCCAGCCGCCGAATTCGGACAGCTTCAGATCCTTGTTCCGGTCCAGCGTCATGCCCACGCTCCACTCATGCACGAAGAGCAGCAGAGGATTCCCTTTCAGGTCCTGCACCATGCGCATGTCGCTCGTTCCGTCGATATGATCCAGATCGATCTCGTCCGGATTCTGAATCCAGCGGATATACTCATAAGGCAGTGTCTCCATGATAATATCCACTTTGTACTCGTTCTCCAGCCGGAACTTCAGCACGTCGAGCTGCAGCACGCCGACGACCCCGACGATGATTTCCTCCATACCCGTATGGAGGTCCTGGAAGATCTGGATGGCGCCCTCCTGGGCGATCTCCTCCACACCTTTCGTAAACTGCTTCCGCTTCATGGTGTCCACCTGGCGGATTCTCGCGAAATGCTCCGGCGAGAAGGTCGGGATTCCTCCGTAGCGGATCGGATCCTCCGGCATGCAGACCGTGTCGCCGATCGCAAAGATTCCGGGATCAAAGACGCCGATAATATCCCCGGCCCACGCCTCGCTCACGATGTGGCGCTCCTCGGCCATCATCTGCTGCGGCTGCGAGAGCCTCTGCTTTCTCTGCCCCTGCACGTGCAGCACTTCCATATTGGCGTCATAGTGTCCGGAAACGATGCGCATGAACGCGATGCGGTCCCGGTGGTTCTTGTTCATATTCGCCTGGATCTTAAAGACAAATGCCGAAAAGCCGTGGCTGAACGGATCTATCACGCCGATATCCGAGTTCCTCGGCAGAGGGGAGCTCGTCATATTCAGGAAGTGCTTTAAAAATGTCTCCACGCCAAAGTTCGTGAGAGCGGATCCGAAAAAGACCGGTGAGATCTGACCCCTGCTCACCGCCTCCTGGTCAAATTCCGCGGAGGCCCCGTCAAGAAGCTCGATCTCATCGTGAAGGGACGCGAGCTCCTCTTCCGTCACATATTCCGCAAGAGCCGGGTCGTCAACGGAGAGCTCCAGCGTCTCGCCTTCCTTCGTTCCTTTCTGCGTATCGCTGAAAAGCAGGACCTTCTTCGTCTGCCTGTCATAGACCCCCTTAAATCCCCGTCCGGAGCCGATCGGCCAGTTGACCGGGCAGCAGGGAATCCCCAGTTCGTTCTCGATCTCGTCGGTGAGTTCGAAAGAATCCCTCGCGTCGCGGTCCAGCTTATTGATAAAGGTGAAGATCGGAATATGCCGTCTCGCGCAGACCTTGAAAAGCTTCCTGGTCTGGGGCTCCACGCCCTTGGCTCCGTCGATCACCATCACGGCCGAGTCCGCCGCCATCAGCGTTCTGTAGGTGTCCTCCGAGAAATCCTGGTGGCCCGGAGTATCGAGGATGTTAATGCAGTATCCGTCATAGTGGAACTGCAGGACGGAGGACGTGACGGAGATTCCTCTCTGCTTCTCGATCTCCATCCAGTCCGACACCGCGTGTCTCGCGGTCGCCTTTCCCTTCACGGACCCGGCGAGGTTAATCGCTCCCCCGTACAGCAGGAACTTCTCGGTGAGAGTCGTTTTTCCGGCGTCCGGATGCGAGATGATCGCAAAGGTACGCCGGATGCTGATCTCTTTTTGTAAATCGTTCATAGGGCAGTTTGCTCCTTACGCAGCTTGTCGACGGCCGCCCGGATTCTTCTTACGGATTCTTCTTTCCCGAGGATCTCCATGAGCTGCGTCGCTCCTCCCGGTGTCGTCTCCTTGCCGGACAGAGCGGTGCGGATCGGCCACATGATCTGACCGTTCTTCCAGCCGTTCTCCGCCGCAAAAGCTTTCAGAGCCTCGAAGAGCCCGTCGTTGCTGTAATCCTTGAGCGTCTCCAGGAACGGAACGGTTTTTTCCAGTACCTCCAGGGAGAGCTCAGGCGTGGTTTTCATCTTCTTATGTGTGTACAGATCCGTGCTGTATTCCGGAACCTCGCAGAAAAAGCCGATCAGGTCCGCGATGTCCTCAAAGGTCTCGATGCGGCTCTGACAAAGCTCCGCGAGGATGTGGAGGTCGCACTGCGCGGACGGCACCGCCTTCTCAATATAGGGAAGGGCCTTTTCATAAAATGCCTCCGGATCCATCCTCTTGATATATTCCCCGTTCATCCACCTGAGCTTGCCGATATCAAACACCGCCGGGGATTTGTTGATCCTCGTGTAATCGAACTTCTCGATCAGCTCCTGCATGCTCATGATCTCTTCGTTGTCCGGGGGATTCCAGCCGAGCAGCGCCGTGTAGTTGACGATCGCTTCCGGGAGGAAGCCCTGATCCAGCAGGTCCTCAAACGAAGAATGACCGCTCCTCTTCGAGAGCTTTGCATGCGTCTCGTCCGTAATCAGGGGACAGTGCACATAGACCGGAATCTCCCATCCGAAGGCATTGTAGATCCGATTGTATTTCGGGGAGGACGACAGGTATTCATTTCCCCGCACCACGTGGGTGATGCCCATCAGGTGGTCGTCAATGACATTTGCAAAATTATAGGTGGGGAATCCGTCCGACTTGATGAGGATCATATCGTCAAGCTCCGAATTGTCCACCGTGATCTCCCCGTAGATCTCGTCCATAAAGCTGGTCGTCCCCTCTTTGGGAACATTGAGCCTCACGACATAAGGGAGTCCCTTCCGGAGGTTTTCCTCAATTTCCTCTTTACTAAGCTGCAGGCAGTGCTTGTCGTATACGGCGTACCCCTCTTCCGTCTTCAGGCTCTCCAGCCTCTCCTTCGTGCAGAAGCAGTAATAGGCATCGCCCTTATCGATCAGCTTTTTCGCGTACTCCATGTAGATGCCCGCTTTGCAGCGCTCCGACTGCACATACGGGCCGACGCCGCCGTCCTTGTCGGGGCCTTCGTCGTATTCCATTCCCGCGTAGGCGAGTGTCCGGTTGATGATGTCAACGGCCCCCTCGACCTGGCGCTCCTGGTCCGTGTCTTCGATGCGCAGCATAAACTTCCCGCCCGCATGCTTTGCGATCAGGTAGGAATAAAGCGCGGTGCGCAGGTTCCCGACATGCATTCTGCCGGTGGGTGACGGTGCAAATCTTGTCTTAACCATAATTACCTGTAAATCATCGGAAGGATGTCGCCCGGTTTGCCGTGGCAGACCAGATCGGCGACAGAGTCCGAATAATTCTCCTCCTCATTGATCAGTATGATTCTGTTTCCGCTGAAATACTTGACGGCGTTTCTTGCCAGTGTCGAGCGCAGCGAGCAGCCGAGCACAAGCAGAGTATCCGCTCTCGAGACTTCATTGGCGGAAGAAGTGATGCGCGAATTCGGAATCATCTCGCCGTCCAGAACGATCTGGGGGCGGACGACCGCTCCGCACTTCGGGCAGAACGGAACGCCTTTGGCGTTCTGCATAAACGCCAGGTCGTACTCGGTCCCGCAGTGAGGACACTTGTTTTCATAGACGGATCCGTGCATCTCAATATAATTCCGGATGCCTGCCCTTCTCGGAAGTCCGTAGATCGAGCGCGTGATGACCGCGAAGACTTTTCTGTCCTCCTCCATGCGCTTCAGGGTCATAAAACCCGCCCCGGGTTCACCCAGGGAATCCAGGATCTCATTGTGATAGTACTCGAAGAACAGCTTCGGCCTCGTATTGTAGAAGGCGGCAGAAAAGATCTCCTCCGGGGAGTACCCGTATTTCTGCTCCACCGCATATGCGCAGGCGCTGTCGCGGTAGTTGAAGCACCCGCAGTCGGCCGCGGCATTGCGGCCGAAGAGACAGACGATGTGCCGGCTGTCCATGACCGCGTTCTGTATATTCTGCAGATTCATATCATCGCCTCCTCCCTTAAATCACAAGCCTGCCCAAAGCGCCTTTAAGGTCTTCTTACTCCTCGATGCCGTGGGCCGAAAGATAACGGATTACATCGCTGACTGTGTGCAGCTCCTGCAGTTCCTCGACGGGAATCTCCAGCTGGTACTCGTCCTCGAGGTTCATGGCAAGTTCGTAGAGATCCAGGGAGTCCGCGCCGAGATCATCGCGGAAATTTGTATCCATCTGGATATCCTCAGGATCAACATTCAGCTGCTCTGAGATATACTCTCTCATCTTTTCAAGCATAATCATTGGCTCCTTTCTTATTCTCACTTCAATAATATATGGTTCGGGTGTCAAAACTTGCAGTTTTGATTCCAGCGGCTTGTTTTTAGAATTCTTCTTCAAATTCATATTCCCCCCAGAGATCCTTCCGGGTGGTTTTAAACCGAATCCTCATCGATACGGATAAGGCGATGGCCATCTCCGCCATCAGGAGGAAAACCGAAGTTCCTCCATAGCTGACAAAGGGCAGTGTAATTCCCGTAGTCGGGATCAGGTTCAGGACGACCGAGATGTTCAGAATCACCTGGGACGCGATGTGGGCAAAGATGCCCACTACCATGAGCGAGCCGAAGAGGTCGGGCGCGTTCTGGGCGATGAAGAAGAGGCGGTACAGAAGATAAATAAACAGGAGTACCACGATCACTCCTCCAAAGATTCCCAGCTCCTCGCAGATGATCGAGAAGATCATGTCATTCTCCGCTTCCGGCACGGCTCCCAGCTTCTGCATGCTGTTCCCGAGACCCTTGCCGAAGAGCCCCCCGCTGCCGAGCGCGTACAGGGCCTGCATGATCTGATACCCGCCTTCCGTGGAGTACTCCTCCGGGTGCAGCCAGACCAGGATCCGCATGGAGCGGAAGCCTCCGACGCCTCCGAACACAAAGATGGCCGCGACAGCTGCCGCGAGAGCCACGGCACCGCAGAATACAAGCAGCATCTTCTTTGTCTCGGGGTGCGCGACGAAAAGGATTGCGCAGGTAATCAGCAGGATGATGATTGCCGTGCTCAGGTTCGAGGTGAACACGAAGACCGCCAGGGCCTGCGCGGCCCCTGCCGCGAACGGAGGCAGAAGAGCCTTGAAGGGGCGGAACTTCTTTCCCATCTTCGTGATCATCACGCTTAAGAACACGATCACGGCGATCTTGGAGACCTCCGCGGCCTGGAAACTGACAGGCCCGAAGGCGATCCATCTTCTCGCTCCGTTGATCGTCCTCCCGAGCGGAGTAAACCGGACGAGAATGAGAAGCACAAAGGAGACACCGTACAGCAGCGCGGACAGATTCCACAGGATATGGTAATCACAGAATGAAATCACGACCGCGATCACAATCGCGGCGGCCGCGTACGTCGCCTGCTTCGAGAAGAAATACATATCGTC
>CACZQS010000205.1 GCA_902783325.1 uncultured Lachnospiraceae bacterium | reverse complement strand
GCTCCGGCCCCGGCGGCTGCCGAGGCGGACAAGAGTGCGGACACGGGCTTCCGAAACGGGAGAGTGATCCGTTCCTTCGGTGCGGCCATGACACAGCAGATGAACAGCGGCGGGAGCGGCAGCAGACCGGCCCGCGGCAGGAACGCTTCCGGAAGACCCGGACAGGGCCAGAGCGGTCAAAGAGGAGGCCAGGAGAGAAGACCGGCCGACCGCGTGCAGGGCCAGGGCGGCGCAAGAGGCGGCGTGAGAAGCCCGCAGGGAAGAGGCACGGACCGTCCTTACGGCGGCCAGGGCGGACAGCGCGGAAGCGCTGCTCCGGGCAGAGGCGGCGCAGCTCCTTCCTCTTTCGGCAGAGGACAGCAGAGCCGTCCCGGACAGGCAGCCCCGTTCGCGGGACGCGGAGGCCGTCAGGCTCCCTCCGGCGGAGACGGCGCGCTTGCGCACAAGACATCCCGTGATTTCCGCAAGGACGGGAAGGACCGCGAGCGGAACCGCGAGGAGAGACGCGAGCTCGGAAGAGGAAGATCCGAGAACAACGCGAAGGGCGTGCAGGGCGGAAGGAAGCCCTTCAGCCGCATCCCCAAAGCGCTTCAGAATAAAACTCCGAACGCGCCGCAGAAGAAGGAAGAGATTGTGGTCACGGAGATCAGGGTTCCCGAGCGCATCACGGTCCGCGAACTGGCGGAGCGCATGCATATCCCGGGGGCGCAGATCGTGAAGGAGCTCTTCATGAAGGGCAACATGGTCACATTAAACCATGAGCTTCCCTACGAGACCGCCGAGGAGATTGCTCTTGAGCATGACATCATCTGCGAGAAGGAAGAGAGAGAGGACGTCATCGGCGCCCTTCTTCAGGAAGCTGATGAGGACGAGGCGGACATGACGGACCGCCCGCCGGTAGTGTGCGTCATGGGCCACGTCGATCACGGCAAGACTTCGCTGCTCGACGCGATCCGCGACACGCATGTCACCGACAGAGAGGCCGGCGGCATCACGCAGCACATCGGCGCGTATATGGTGGAAATCGACGGAAGGAAGATCACCTTCCTCGACACGCCCGGACATGAGGCATTTACCGCGATGAGAATGCGCGGAGCCAACGCGACGGATATCGCAGTGCTTGTTGTCGCTGCGGATGACGGCGTCATGCCGCAGACCGTTGAGGCGATCAATCACGCGAAGGCGGCTGAGGTCGAAATCATCGTGGCCGTGAACAAGATCGATAAGCCCGGCGCCAATATCGACAGGGTGAAGCAGGAATTGTCCGAGTACGGACTGATCGCGGAGGACTGGGGCGGAAGCACCGTGTTCTGCCCGGTTTCGGCGAAGACGAGAGAGGGTCTCGACGATCTTCTCGAGATGATCCTCACCGTGTCCGAGATGCATGAGCTGAAAGCGAACGCGAACAGAAAAGCGCGCGGCATCGTGCTCGAGGCGAAGCTGGATAAGGGCCGCGGCCCCGTTGCCTCCATCCTCATCCAGAAGGGCACGCTCCGCCAGAGCGATTTCATCGCCTGCGGCGCCGCATACGGCAAGGTCCGCGCGATGACGGACGAGAACGGCAAGAGACTGACAAAAGCAACTCCTTCCATGCCGGTGGAGATTATCGGACTGAGCTCTGTGCCTGAAGCGGGCGAAGTGCTGGTATCCCTCGATTCCGACAAGGAAGCGAAGGAATTCGCGGCAGTCTTTGTCAGCGAGAACAAGAAGACTCTGCTTGAGGAGACAAAGACACAGATGTCCCTTGACGATCTCTTCAACCAGATCAAGGAAGGATCGTTGAAAGAACTTCCGATCGTCGTCAAGGCAGACGTCCAGGGCTCTGTGGAAGCCGTTTCCCAGTCGCTGCTGAAGCTCTCCAACGAGGAAGTCGTGGTCAAGGTGATTCACGGAGGAGTCGGCGCGATCAACGAGTCGGATGTCGCCCTCGCAGCGGCGTCCAATGCGATCATCATCGGCTTCAACGTCAGGCCCGACAACACGGCAAAGACCATGGCCGAGAGCCAGAAAGTGGACATCCACCTCTACAACGTCATCTATGAGGCGATTGAGGACGTGGAGAGGGCTCTGAAGGGCATGCGGGCAGCCGTCTACGAAGAGAAGATCCAGGGCCATGCGGAGATCCGCCAGATCTTCAAGGCCTCCGGCATCGGCAACATCGCCGGCTCCTACGTAAAGGACGGCATTATCACGAGAAACAGCAAGGTCCGCGTCTTCCGCGGCACCGAGAAGCTCTTCGAGGGCGAGCTCGCTTCCCTCAAGAGATTCAAGGACGATGTGAAGGAAGTCCGCGAGGGCTTCGAGTGCGGCCTTGTCTTTGACGGGTTCGGCGATTTCGAGGAACTCGATATGGTCGAGGCCTATACGATGGTTGAGGTAGAAAGAGAATGAGAAAGATGAGTCCGAAGAATCTGCGGGTGAACGGGGAGGTCGCGCGGGAGCTCTCCGCGATCATCCGTGAACTCAAGGATCCGCGCATAGGAATCATGACCTCCGTCATGGACGCCTATGTCGCGGCGGATCTCAAGACCTGCAAGGTCTATATCAGCGTGCTTGGAAGCGACGATGAGATGGCGGATACCATGGAGGGACTTAACTCCGCGAAGGGCTTTATCCGCCGCGAACTGGCGCACAGGCTCAATATGCGCAACACCCCGGAGCTGACATTTGTCCTCGACCGCTCGATTGAGCGCGGCGTGGAGATGTCGAAGAAGATCGAGGAAGTCATCGAGGCGGATTCTAACCATGAAAAACATTTCGGAAGTACTCAGTGACCGGATCCGGAGCATAGGGATCGCGGGTCATGTGAATCCCGACGGGGACTGTGTCGGGAGCTGCACGGCTTTGTGGCAGTATCTCCGCAATATGGACCATTTTGAAAAAGTGGATCTCTATCTGGAAGAGTCTCCTCCGGAGACGGCTTTTCTGCAGGGTGTCTCCTCTTCGATGCAGGAAATCGGGGAGGAATATACGTACGACCTGTTCATCACCTGCGACGTCAGTGATCACAGCAGGATCGGTGTGGCGCAGCGCCTTTTCGATCTCGCGGCTTATACCGTGTGTATCGATCACCATGTGAGCAATCCGGGCTTCGCGGATGTCAACCACATCGAGCCGGATTCAAGCTCCTGCTCGGAAGTTCTGGCCGGCCTCTTTGATCCGGAGAAGGTGGACTTACATATTGCGGAGTCGCTCTATACCGGGATTATTAATGACTGCGGAGTGTTTCAATTCAAAAATACATCTCCCGGGACGATGCGCACTGCCGCGTGGCTCATGGAAAAGGGCATCGACTTCAACCGGATCATTGACGAATCCTTCAACAACAGATCATTAATCAAGAACAAAGTACTGGGGTACTGTCTGCTCAAATCGAAGAGCGTACTGGGCGGAAAGTGCATTATATCTTCCATCACACTGGAAGAAATGGCGTCTCTTAACGCTTCACAGAAGGACCTCGATATAGTCGTGAACCAGCTCAAATACACGGAAGGATCGGATTCCGCGGTTTTCGCCTATGAGACAGAGCCCGGTGTCTTTAAGGTTTCATTGAGAAGCAGCGATAACCTCGATGTCTCGGTCACGGCGAAAGTCTTTGAGGGAGGCGGACACTTCCGCGCCGCGGGATGCACGCTTCGGGGCAGCGTCGACGAAGTGCTTGCCCGGATTGTTGAAGAAATCAGGAAGCGGCTTGGGAAATAAACGGAGCGAACAGTGGTCAGCGGAGTTATCAATGTAAGAAAAGAGCGGGGCATGACCTCCTTCGGGGTTGTGTCGCGCATGAGAAAGATCTTTCAGCAGAAAAAAATAGGACACACAGGCACGCTCGACCCGGATGCGGAGGGCGTGCTTCCTGTATGTCTGGGAAAGGCCACCCATCTGGTGGAGACATTGAGCAGGGGGACAAAGAGCTACCGCGCGGTTCTTCTGCTCGGAGTGGCGACGGATACGCAGGACGCGTCGGGGAATGTGATCAGGGAAGCTCCTGTCATATCTTCCCCTGAAGAGATCCGCGAGGCGGTATTTTCCTTTCACGGAAAGCAGATGCAGATGCCTCCGATGTACAGCGCGCTGAAGGTCAACGGAAAAAAGCTCTGCGACCTGGCGAGGCGGGGCATAGAAGTGGAGCGGAAGGCGCGGGAAGTCGAATTCTCAGAGATTTCCGTCCTTGATATCTCCATCCCCCGCGTCACTTTCGAA
The DNA here is from genome assembly GCA_902783325.1 of uncultured Lachnospiraceae bacterium. Classification (GTDB taxonomy): domain Bacteria; phylum Bacillota; class Clostridia; order Lachnospirales; family Lachnospiraceae; genus Chordicoccus. Next base: position 138 of record CACZQS010000205.1, on the reverse strand, counting down.
GTGACCTGTACCCACGGAACCTATATCCGGACATTGTGCCACGATATCGGGGAGAAGCTCGGCTGCGGCGGCTGCATGGAGAGCCTTCTTCGGACCCGCGTCGAGGAGTTTGATCTTGAGGACTCCCTCACCCTTGAT
>CACZQS010000204.1 GCA_902783325.1 uncultured Lachnospiraceae bacterium | reverse complement strand
GATGTAATCCAAAGGCGATACTGAAATAGACGCTGTTCCAAAATCAGTTGTAACCACTATCGTATGGGATTCATTCAGCTGATGGGCTGAGATACTGGGAATCAGTGCATAATATCTAGTTGATTGTTTCACTGGTTTTACAGGCACTCCGTCAACTACTAAACTCACATTTCCTGAAAATGAGGATTCAAAATACAGATACACATACAGCTCACATGGTATTGTGAGATGCAAAAAAAGGCTCGCCGCCGGCTTAACATGCCGGCGGCGAGCCTTTTTATGATTCAAAGTAAATCTTACATGATATCTGACCGTCACTTCACAACAGTCACTTTCACCCTGCTGTAGAGGCCGTTCTGCGCATAGGCGTACACATAGCATTTCCCTTCTTTGACTGCCTGAATCTTTCCTTTTGCCGTCACTGTCGCAATGCCGGTGTCAGAGCTTTCATACTTTATCTTGCGGTAGCGCAGTGCCGTCTGTTCCAAGAGCAGTGGCGCCTTCCACTTCCGGCATTAATGTATCGGAAGCGTTGTCAAAAGAGTCTTCCGTAATGTGGTCTCCCCTGCTTTTGACGATGCGGTATCCGGTCCCGGAGATCCTGGCCGTAAGACACCGGATGCACTCCGCGGCTTCATCGCCCGTGCAGATCTTATTGTCATACAGAAGATACTTTTCCCTGACACCGGTAGGCGAGAGGTTCGGCATGACGACATTTGCCCCGGCCAGGATTCCTTTCTCCCTTCCTTTCGGATCGACCGTTCCCAGGGCTGTCGTCGCGGGCAGCAATACTTCAGGGAGCAGAAGACGGATGACGGAAAGGAGGCGCAGCGTCAGGTTCACCGATCCCGCCTCGTAATCCGCGTACTTCGTCTCGCGGTGAGGGATGAAAGGGCCGATCCCGACCATCTCCGGCCGGAATTCCTGCAGAAAGCGCAGATCCTTCAGCAGGTGCTCCGCCCTCTGGCCCGGGGAACCCACCATCATGCCGCATCCGACCTGGTATCCGATTTCCCTTAAGTTTTGGAGGCACTGCATCCGGTGTTCGAAGGACATCGCTTCGGGATGCAGCATCCGGTAATGACCGGGGTCTGCCGTCTCATGGCGAAGCAGATATCTGTCCGCACCGGCGTCAAACAGTTTCTGATAGCTCTCTTTTTCGCGCTCCCCGACGGACAGCGTCACTGCGCAGTCCGGCCAGTTTTTCTTGATTGCGCTCACGATGGAGATCATCCGCTCGTCCGTGAAGTACGGATCCTCGCCGCCCTGGAGCACGAAGGTGCGGAACCCGAGCGCATATCCCGAAGAGCAGCTCGAAAGGATCTCCTCCTCATCCAGCCGGTAGCGGTCCGCGTGAGCGTTGCCGCTCCGGATCCCGCAGTAATAGCAGTTATTCCTGCAGTAATTAGTGAACTCGATGAGACCCCTGATGTACACGTCCTTCCCGTAGACCCGCTCTCTCACCTCCCGGGCTTTCGCAGCCAGATATCCGCCAAGCGCGGGATCTTCGCTCAGCAGCACTTCCGTCAGCTCTTCGTCACTTAAGTTTCCTGTCTGCGCGAGCTTGTCTGCAAGATGATTTCCGTTCATATTTTGCCCTTCCGGTTATCGCGCTTTATGATGGAGCTCCTTTTCGGAATACATGGATTCGTCGGCCCGGACGAACACTTCCTTGAAGGACTGCTCTGACCCGATCCGGCAGACTGCCGTGCCGGCGGAGAGAGACAGCCGGCCGTATGCTTCACCGCTTTTTCTGTTATAGGCTTCGCACGCGTCCGCTGCCGCGCTGAGCTTCTTCTTCATCTCCTCCTCAGGCAGCTCCTCCACGATCGCGATAAACTCATCCCCGCCGATGCGGTACACATTCCTGCTTCCGAAAACATCTGCCAGAATCGCCGCACTTTTCTTTATGATTTCATCACCGGCGGAGTGACCGTATTCGTCGTTGATCTTCTTCAGGTTATCGATGTCAAAGAGCGCGATGGAATAGGCCTCGCCGTCAATACTGTCGATCCGCTCGTGATAGGCGGTCGTATTCCGCACGTCGGTCAGGGCATCCGTATTGGCTTTTTCCTGCATATAGGCAAGATAGGCTTTCATCTCTTCCCCGATCGACCGGATCTGGGCATTCAGAACCGCAATCTCATCTCCCGAGCCGGATTCATCCGGTGACCTGTCGGCGGGGCTGCCGCCTGCCTCTTTGCTGTATCCGGGGTTTGAGCCGATTTCCTCAGACAGCTGCTTCACTCCGTCGGACAGTTCTTCCAGCCCCTGATTCATCGCTTTGAGGCCTCTGCGCATTCTCGCGCTCATCAGTACGATGACGGTGCCTCCGATCAGGCAGGAGACTATGATCATGATCGCGATCAGAACCGCATAGCCGCGTATCTGGCCCTCGTACTCCGAGGCGTCAAAGTCGACACCGATGATGCCGGCGACATTTCCTTTGGAATCAAACACCGGGCTGTATGCGCTGTAAAAATTCCCCCAGCGGTCCGCTGCCGGATCCATATCGACGGAAGCGACTCCCTTTCCCGCCGAGATGAGAGCCGGAGTGCAGAGCACCTCCTCGCCGAATTCTCCGGGATCTACGGGATCAGGGTCTACGGTAAAGACGAATTCTTCCTCTCCCACCTGTTTTACTGCATAGATGAATTCAATATCCACATGATTCTGGAAAACCAGAAGCTTGTTTTTGATGTCCTCGAAGGCAGGAGACCCGACATCCTCTTCCGTCAGTGCTCCGAGTATATCTCCGTCCAGGAATCCCGCTGCTGTATCTGTGATGTCAAGCATGTTCTTATTGAGCAGCGACCTGAGAGCATCTCCCGATCTCCTCATAATCACCATGCCAAGGAGGATGTTCGCCGCAAACAGCAGAACACCCAGAAGAATCACATATTTCAGCGTCAGGTTGAATGACCTGGTTTTCCGCCTCTTCATCGTTTCATCCAGTGCAGTTATCTTGTTCCGAATACTTTGTAATAGTGTTCCTGGACCGCCCGCACGGCCTCGTTGGAAGCCTCTTTTGCGGCCAGATAATCATTATGCGCTCCGCTCATGACCGCGTCAAGAGCCGCCGCATAGAAGTCCGTAAATATGTTGATCTTGGAAATTCCTTCCTTCGAGCAGCGGGTCAGGTTCTCATCACCCGTTCCGGAGCCCCCGTGCAGGACAAGCGGCGTTTCCGGGATTGCCGCCGCGATGCCGTGCAGCACATCGAAATTCAGCTTAGGAGTCCCCGTCTTGTATGCGCCGTGGGAAGTCCCGATCGAAACGGCGAGGGAATCGCATCCTGACGCCTCCACAAAGCGCGCGGCCTCCTCCGGCTGCGTGTAGAGCGAGCTGTCGCTCTCCTCCAGATTGGATCCGACATGGCCGATCTCGGCTTCGAGCTGCACGCCCGCCTTCCGGGCCGCCGCCG
>CACZQS010000203.1 GCA_902783325.1 uncultured Lachnospiraceae bacterium | reverse complement strand
TTTACTTCAGGAGGAAGCGAGGCGGACAATCAGGCACTCCGCTCTGCCGCCGAGCTCGGGAAAAAGGCGGGGAAGATGCACATCGTCTCCAGTGCTTTTGAGCACCATGCGGTGCTGCACACGCTGAGAAGACTCGAGCAGGAAGGCTTTGAAGTGACGCTTCTTGATGTTCACGGCGACGGGCTGGTGAGAGCGGAAGAACTGGAGCAGGCGATCCGGGAGGATACCTGCCTTGTCACCATTATGTATGCGAACAATGAGATCGGTACAATACAGCCGATCCGCGAGATCGGGGCCATATGCAAAAAGCACGGCGTCCTCTTCCACACCGATGCGGTGCAGGCAGTGGGTCATCTTCCGATCAACGTGAAGGAAAGCGGAATCGATATGCTCTCCGCCTCAGCCCATAAGTTCCACGGGCCGAGAGGAATCGGCTTCTTATATGCAAGGAAGGGCGTCCGCCTCACGAATCTGATTGAAGGCGGCGCGCAGGAGAGGGGAAAGCGCGCAGGTACGGAAAATGTCGCTGCGATTGCAGGTATGGCAGCCGCGCTCAAGGAGTCCGCGGCACATATGGAAGAGAACGCGGCTCATATGAGCGCTCTCCGCGACCGGCTGATTCAGGGATTGAGCAGGATTCCCCATTCCGCCCTGAACGGGGACGCGAAGAAGAGGCTTCCCGGGAATGTGAACTTCAGCTTTGAAGGAATCGAGGGAGAATCGCTGCTGCTCCTTCTGGATGACCGGGGGATCTGCGCTTCATCAGGAAGTGCCTGCACATCCGGTTCTTTGGATCCGAGCCATGTCCTTCTTGCCATCGGCCGCGTCCACGATGTGGCGCACGGCTCCTTAAGGCTCAGCCTCGGGGAAGACGCGACTGAGGAGGAAGTGGATTACATGATCAGGAATGTGAGTGAAGTCGTGGAATATCTGAGGAGCTTCTCGCCGGTTTGGCGCGATCTTATGAGCGGCAAGACGAAGTTTATCTTATAGGAGATCGCTCAGCTTCCTGCTGTAAAAAAAGACATGTACAAGTCTGTCAAACTCTTTCCACATGGGGAGAGTCTGACAGATTTCTTTTCTGGGACATTCCTGCGAGCTGTCCGCCAGACAGGCAACGGAGGAGAGCGTTCCTTCCATCAGTTCAAGGATTTCACCGACAGAATACTCATCTGCTTTCCGGCAGAGCTTGTATCCCCCGCCCTTTCCGCTGCTGCCGACAATCAGCTTTCCTTTTACCATATCCTTTACAATGATCTCCAGATACTTTTTGGAGAGATCCTGCCTCTCGGCAATCTCTTTCAAAGGAACCGCATGACTGCCTTCGTGTTCCGCGAGATCGAGCATGACCCGCAGCGCATATCTTCCTCTGGTTGAAATCATTCGCTCACCGCCTTATTTCCTTTTTACCTAGTGTACCGCAAGGTGAAAAGGTGAATCAAGGGGGAGTTTACATGCCGTCAATGATATTGGTGCTGACCTCCGGGTCATCGGAGATCAGGACTTTACTTGCATCCTCATCGCGGACGATTTCGACAAAGGTCTTGCCCTGATTGAGAGTGATTTCTTTTCCGCTTGCATCGTAGTAGCGGGTCACATTGAAATCGCAGTCCCGCACATCCCACTTGTATTTGGCGGTAGTGATGGTCTCGATGACCGGATCAAGTTTGCTCCAGTTTTCTTTTTTCCAGGTGATGGGCATTGCCTTTCCGTTTGTAATATACCAGCCCTTGCCGGCCTTCCCTTCGCACACCGGATCAGTGAACAGATAATGGTCATCCAGCATAACGGAAGGGCCGATCTGAATAATGATGTTCTTGTAGGCGAGCTGCTGATCATTCAGATGATCGATCTGGGGCTCACCGAATTCCGAGCGGTAATAGAGCTTGTCCGTCTTGTCATAATCAAAGCGGGCGTGGTTTGAGACGAATCCGGGGATCACGACGTTTGCTGTTTTTCCGCCGGTCAGGTTGACTTCCCGGTTATCCTCCGCGAACTGATAATGTCCTTTATAATCTTCAGAATAGTCTGTGTCCCATCCGACTTCTTTGACGAAGTTCTGGAGCTTGTCATACGTGGTGAAGACTCCGGTCACTCCTGCGTGGTCGCGGGAATAGGCGCTGCTGCCGTCGATCAGCCGGTATTCCTGTCCGCTTTCACCATAGGGAAGTCCGGCGATATCGCAGGACTGAGGCAGCTGCAGGATCGGGACGGCATAGATGACCTGCCCGTAATGCCCGTAGTTGGCTTCAAATTCATTCGCATAGTACACGAACTGCGGGCGGCAGGAGCGGATCGGCATGATCATGGAAGCATCCTTAAAGTCCTCGAAGATGGCTTCCAGCCGGGT
>CACZQS010000202.1 GCA_902783325.1 uncultured Lachnospiraceae bacterium | reverse complement strand
ACGTCGTCGGTGAGGCCGACCTCCGTGAGGTCGATCTGCCCGTCTTTGATGCCGGCGTGAATCGTGTCGCGGACTGCCTTCGGCTGCTCGTGGATCTCCTTCATCATGAAGTGCTCGAATCCGCCCTTTTCAGCCGCTTCTGCGTCCCACTCGATCTCCGTCAGTTCCTTCTCGAATGTGTCGCCGTCAAGATTGTAAAATGTGACCCCGTCCGCCCTGAGCCGCGCCATTTCCAGATTGCCGATATAATAGACGTGGTTTGTGTACTTGAGGATCGCGGGCACGTCCGAAGCCAGATAGGCACTGTCCTCCTCGAGCCCGATGATCATGGGCGAGTCTTTTCTCGCCGCCCAGATCTCTTCCGGGTAGTCGCGGAACAGGAGAGCCATCGCGTACGAACCGCGGATACGGACCATCGCCTTGGCGATCGCGTCAACCGGGCCGATATTGTATTTTTTATAATAATAATCGACGAGCTTGACCGCGACTTCCGTATCCGTTCCGGAATAGAACGTATATCCCTTTCTTATGAGCTTGTCCTTCAGCTCCTGATAGTTCTCGATGATACCGTTGTGAACGCCGACCACGTTGCCGTCGTCGCTCATGTGCGGATGCGCGTTGTTCTCGGACGGCTCGCCGTGTGTCGCCCATCTCGTATGTCCGATTCCGCAGGAGCCGGCGAGGGCGTGCCCGTTGTCCGTCTTCTCCGCGAGTGCCTTGAGCCGCCCCTTGGCTTTGACGACGACCACCGGTTCGGAGCCGTTCCTCACCGCGAGTCCCGCCGAGTCATAGCCGCGGTATTCCAGCTTCTTCAGGCCGTTTAAGAGAATCGGCGCAGCCTGCTTCTTACCGACATATCCTACGATTCCGCACATAAATATCCTCCTAACAATTCAGCAAACGCAACTGTTTAAGGTCATCTTCCGGTTTGCCTAAAGAAAACCTTAAAGCCCCGCTGAGCGGTAAACACATTCAGACGCCGTCTGTGATTTTTCACAGGCGGCGTCTAAGCCTTCCCATTCCGACGACGCGCACATTTTAGCACAACCGGAAAGGCATGACAAGGGGACAGCTCATGATGTTCAGTAGACCGAGAAGAGCAGCTTGCCGTAGCTCGGGAAGGGCCAGCACGACTCGGGCATCAGCATCTCCGCCTCATCCACGAAGGAGCGGAGAGCCTCCATCTTCGGAAGCACGTCGTCCCGCACGGCTTCAGATGTCCGGATGATATTGCCGGCATCCTGGAGCTTCTTCAGGGATTCCTCCAGGGCAATGCAGCTCGCGAAAATCGAATCCGTGAGCTCGGACAGCCTTTCCATAGTGGAAACCTCATAGCTGCACTTTACATGATCACTAACGGACTGCATGTAGGATGTGGCCTTGGCGAGGGTGAAGAGATACCCTTCGATTGCCGGAAGGTAGTTTTTCCTCACCATATCGACCATGGTGTGCCCTTCGATGTTGACGGTCTTGCAGTAGTTTTCAAGCATGATCTCGCATCTGGAATGGAGCTCCGTCTCTGTAAAAACCTTGTGGGAGATCAGCATATCCATGTTCTTTTTATCGAGCAGATGGGGCATGGCATCGGCTGTGGTCTTCAGGTTCGAAAGGCCGCGCACTTCGGTCGCTTCCTTAATCCAATCCTCGCCGTATCCGTTTCCGTTGAACAGGATCCGCTCGTGCTTTTTGATTGTATCTTTGATCAGATCATGCAGAACACTGTCGAAATCATCTGCCTTTTCCAGGATGTCCGCATACTGCCTGAGGGATTCCGCAACGGCGGCGTTCAGCATGATGTTGCAGCAGGCGATGCTGTTGGAGGAGCCGAGCGAGCGGAATTCAAATTTGTTGCCGGTAAAGGCAAAAGGCGATGTGCGGTTTCTGTCGGTCGTATCCCGGGAGAACTTCGGAAGCGAATGGACTCCGAGCTTCATGGTGACCTTTTCGGTTCCGTGATAGGGAGTGTCATTTTTGATCGCTTCAAGGATTCCCGTCAGCTCGTCTCCAAGGAACACGGAGATGATGGCGGGCGGCGCTTCATTTGCTCCGAGACGGTGGTCATTGCCGGCTGTCGCGACAGCCAGCCGGAGAAGATCCTGATAGTCATCCACGGCCTGAATGACCGCGCAGAGGAACAGCAGGAACTGCGCATTTTCATGCGGCGTATCTCCCGGTGAGAGCAGGTTGACCCCTGTGTCGGTGGCCATGGACCAGTTGTTGTGTTTTCCGGAGCCGTTCACGCCGGCAAAGGGCTTTTCGTGGAGCAGACAGGCCAGACCGTGTTTTCTCGCCACCTTCTGCATGATTTCCATGGTGAGCTGGTTGTTGTCCGTAGCCACGTTTGTTGTGGAATAGATCGGAGCAAGTTCGTGCTGCGCCGGAGCGACTTCGTTGTGCTCTGTTTTTACCAGGATCCCCAGCTTCCAGAGCTCTTCATTCAGATCCTCCATAAAGGAGATGACTGACGGCTTGATCGCCCCGAAATAGTGATCATCCAGTTCCTGACCCTTCGGGGGCATGGCGCCAAACAGCGTGCGTCCCGTGTAAACAAGATCCGGTCTTTTCTTGAACATAGCTTCGTCGATCAGGAAGTATTCCTGTTCGGGACCGACGCTTGTGCGCACGTTTTTGACTTCCGTGCCAAACAGCTTCAGGATCCGTTTTGCCTGTTTGTTGAGTGCCTGCATCGACCTGAGGAGCGGAGTCTTTTTGTCCAGCGCGTCGCCCGCATAGGAACAGAAGGCTGTCGGGATGCAGAGGGTGTGGTCCTTGATAAACGCATAAGAAGTGGGATCCCAGGCGGTGTACCCCCTGGCCTCAAAAGTGGCGCGAAGGCCGCCCGAAGGGAAGGAGGAGGCATCCGGCTCGCCTTTGATCAGTTCCTTCCCGCTGAATTCCATGATGACCCCGCCGTCCGGAGAAGGGGTGATAAAGCTGTCGTGCTTCTCCGCCGTCACGCCTGTCAGCGGCTGGAACCAGTGCGTAAAATGCGTTGCGCCGTTCTCGATTGCCCAGTCCCGCATCTCCGAGGCCACAGCCGATGCGATCTTCTCATCGAGATCCTCATTTTCGTCGATGGTTTTTCTTAATGAGTTATATACTTTTTGGGAGAGCCTTGCTCTCATGACGCGGTCGTCAAATACCAATGACCCGAAGATAGAAGGTATGCTCTTTTTTTCCATGATGTTTCCCCTTTCCTTTTTGTGAATCACTCGATAGCATCCGATTGTATTTCGCCGCGGAAGTGTCCGTTTATGTACCGCTGGCGCCGTAGTTTGACAGCACCCTGGCAGAAGGATCCGTTACGTTGCACCCCTCCCAGTTCCGGTTCGGCATCCAGAAATCTGCAATCATTTTTGACTGTCCGGGATAGAAGGATTCGAAGATCTCCCGATACAGGAGGGATTCCTTTGTGAACGGCCTGGCGTGATCGTATTTCTTTGCCAGCTCCTCAAATTCGGCATCCGTGTACTTTTGCTCCGCATATTCGGCAATGTCATCCTTGAGGGAATGTCCCACGGCATCGGAGAATGCGGCTTTTTCTCTCCAGAGGATACTTTCCGGAATCAGTGCGTCTTTTTCAAACGCGCGGCGGAGCAGATATTTCCCTTTTCCGTACCGGTTCATCTTTTTTTCGGGATCAATGGACATGCAGTATTCCACAAATGCGAGATCTCCGAAAGGAACTCTGGCTTCCAGGGAGTGTACACTGATGGAGCGGTCAGCCCGGAGCACATCATACATGTGGATTTCCCGGATCCGCTTCTCCGCTTCTTTCTGGAATTCCTCCGCACTCGGAGCAAAGTCCGTATATTTATACCCGAAGATCTCATCAGAGATTTCACCGGTCAGGATGACCCGGATATCCGACTGCTCGTGAATGGCTTTGCAGACAAGGTACATGCCGATCGAGGCCCGGATCGTGGTAATGTCATAGGTGGCGAGCGCCTCGATCACTTCCTTCAGCGATCCGAGGACATCTTCCCTTGTGATGATCACTTCGTGGTGGTTTGAATGAATGTAATCCGCGACTGTCCTGGCGTACTTCAAGTCGATCGCATCGGTGTCCATTCCGATCGCCCATGTCTCAAGGGGTTTCTCAGACATCTTTGCCGCAATGCCGCAAACCAGGGAGGAATCCAGACCTCCGGAGAGAAGGAAGCCGACGGGCGCATCGGAGTCAAGCCTTTTTTCCACTCCTTTAATGAGAAGATCCCGGATTCCGGAAGAGATCTCATCTGTATCGCCGCCGTGGAACGAAGTGACTTCAGACATATCCCTGTACTTGATGAAGCTTCCCTCTTTGAAATAATGTCCCGGGGGAAACGGGAATATATCCCTGACCAGATTCAGAAGGTTCTTCGGCTCCGAGGCAAAGACGTAGGTGCCGTCTTCCCGTATTCCGTAATACAGAGGCCTGATGCCGATCGGATCTCTTGCCGCAACATACTCATTGTGTTTCCTGTCATACAGGACAAGAGCAAATTCGGCGTCCAGCATGCGGAACATCTCCACGCCGTATTCCATGTACAGCGCGGGAAGGATCTCACAGTCCGAATCACTGATAAACGTGTATCCTTTGCGGACAAGATCCTCCTTGAGCGGTCGGAATCCGTAGATCTCGCCGTTGCACACAAGTGCGAGCCCGCATTCGTCCGGCGCAGTCAGGGGATCTTCCGGATTGCTTCCGGAGGACACCGGCAGGGTAGATTTGTTCCCGTACAGAAACGGCTGCATCCCGTTATCGGTCAGCCCCATGATGGATAGACGGTTAAATCCCAGGTATCCGTTTCCGGTATCCACAATCCTCGTGTCGTCAGGCCCCCGGGAATGGGTTTTCCCGAGCGCTTCCTTAATCTCCGCGATGTCTCCGCCCGTGCCGCAGAATCCGAATATGGAACACATAGTGTACCTCCTCCTATCCGTACAGACAAAAAGAAGGCGTCAGGGAATTCCTTCCCAAGACGCCTTTGTCTTTATGAGACCACATTCTACTCACTTGCCGGAGCCGTGTCAAGAAAAAATTCCGTGAACCGCTGCTTGACGTACGGAGGGTCAGTTACTATAATGACATCATCACAGACAATGGGGCCTGCAAAGGCATCATTGTCTTCTTTTTTTATTGTGTATGGTTCGCGGTTTTCCGGCCGGCAGTGAGAAGAAGAAAAGAGGAGAAGGGACATGGCAAAATACATTTTTGTGACCGGAGGTGTGGTCTCCGGTCTCGGCAAGGGGATTACGGCCGCATCACTGGGCAGGCTTCTGAAGTCCAGAGGGCTGAAGGTCGTCGCACAGAAGCTGGATCCGTACATTAATGTCGATCCCGGGACGATGAGTCCTTATCAGCACGGCGAGGTCTATGTCACCGAAGACGGGGCGGAGACCGATCTGGATCTCGGGCATTATGAGCGTTTTATTGATGAGGATCTCACAAAGTACTCCAATCTGACCTCCGGGAGGGTCTACTGGAACGTCCTGAATAAAGAGCGCCGCGGCGAATACCTGGGTTCGACGGTACAGGTAATCCCTCATATCACAAATGAAATTAAAGAATTTGTATACCGCGCAGGAAAAGAAACCGATGCGGATATTGTCATCACAGAGATCGGCGGCACAATCGGCGACATCGAGTCCCAGCCGTTTCTGGAAGCCGTCAGGCAGATCTCCCTGGAGATCGGCAGGGAAAACAGCCTCTTCATCCACGTGACGCTTGTCCCGTATTTAAGGGGCTCTGATGAGTTCAAGTCCAAACCGACCCAGCACTCCGTCAAGGAGCTGCAGGGAATGGGAATCGCCCCGGACATCATCGTACTCAGATGTGACGCTGAGCTGGACGCCGGCATAATAAAAAAGATCTCCATGTTCTGCAACGTGAGGGAAGACTGTGTCATTGAAAACCAGACCCTGGGCAATCTCTACGAAGCACCGCTGATGCTTGAGGCATCCAACTTCTCGGGCATCGTCTGCAGGGAGCTCGGCATTAAGACTCCGCCGCCGGATCTGACGGAATGGCGGCACCTTGTGGAGGCCATCAGCAGCCGCGAAAAGCAGGTCACGATCGGACTCGTCGGAAAATACGTCCGGCTTCACGATGCTTACCTGTCTGTGGCGGAGGCGCTGTCTCATGCGGGATTTGCCCTGAACGCGCATGTTCACATCAAATGGATCGATTCGGAAGAGATCACGGAGAAAAACTGTGCTGAAAAACTTGACGGGCTGTCCGGAATCATCGTCCCGGGCGGCTTTGGGGACAGAGGCATCGACGGGATGATCCTGGCGGCAAACTACGCAAGAACAAGGCAGGTGCCGTATCTGGGCATCTGTCTGGGCATGCAGATTGCCGTGATCGAGTTTGCCCGGAACTGCGCCGGAATACCGGATGCATGCTCGGGAGAATTTCATGAGCCGTCTTCCCATAAGGTCATAGACTTTATGCCCGGTCAGTCAGAGGAAGTGGCCAAGGGAGGCACACTCCGCCTCGGCAGTTATCCCTGCATCATACAGGCGGGTACACTTATGGAGAAGTGCTACGGGGTGAGGGAGATCCGTGAACGGCACAGACACAGATATGAGCTGAACAATGAATACAGGGAACAGCTGGAAGAGGCCGGCCTGATTCTGTCCGGTCTGTCGCCTGACGGGATGCTCGCGGAGACGGTCGAAATCAAAGAGCATCCTTTTTATCTCGGCGTCCAGTTTCATCCGGAATTCAAGTCCAGGCCGAACCGTCCGCATCCGGT
>CACZQS010000201.1 GCA_902783325.1 uncultured Lachnospiraceae bacterium | reverse complement strand
CTGTCCGGAGGAGCAGACTCGGTTTTTTTGTTTTTGCTGCTGAGGGATCTGTCGGAGGAGATCGGATTCGCGTTAAGAGCGGTCCATGTTCACCACGGCATTCGCGGCGCGGATGCGGATGATGATGCCGCGTTTGTCCGGGATCTCTGTGAAGAGAAGGGGATCCCGCTCCGCGTATTTAAAAGAGATATTCCCAAGGAGGCGAAGGAGCGGGGCATGTCGCTGGAGGAGGCCGGAAGGGCCGCCCGCTATGAGTCCTTTCTTGAGGCCGCCGGTAAATGGAAGGAAGAGCAGCCCGCCTTAGAAGGGCGGATCCGGATCGCGCTGGCCCATCACATGCAGGACCAGGCCGAGAGCGTGCTCTTCCGGCTTGCCAGGGGAACGGGAATCCGGGGGATCGCGGCTATGCGCAGCGTGACGGATTCAGGTGACGGGGAAGTGCAGGTTATCCGGCCGCTCCTCGACATTTCCAGGGAGGAGATCGAAGCGGATCTTAAATTGCGCGGCCAAGGGTGGCGGGAGGACAAAACCAATGCGGAAGGGGATGCGGCCAGAAACCGCATCCGCCATGAGATACTTCCTCTTCTTGTCCGTGAAGTCAATTCCGGCGCGGTGAGGCATATTGCGGCAGCGGCCTCTGACGCGGAGGAAGTGAATGCGTTTCTGCGCGCCGAGAGCAGGATCCGCTCGAAGCGGTACCTGAAAGACGCTGCGGACGGACAGGGGAAGCATATCTTAGAAGCCCTCCTTGCAGAGGAGATGCCCGCGATGCAGAGCGAAATCCTGTATCTTGCCCTGAGCTTAATTCTGCCCGGCATGAAGGACGTCGGGCGCGTCCATATGGAGGCTCTGCGCGGCCTGTTCCGGAAGGAATGCGGCAAGCGGATTGACCTGCCTTACGGCGCATCTGCAGTGAGGGAAGCGGGGGGCGTGCTGCTGACAACGGTCTTAAAGACCGCTGCGGAGCCGCCGTCCGAAGAGGCCGTGCTTCTTCCGGGCAGCGGGTGCACCTTCCGGGATTTTCGCATTTTTGCGGAGGAGGAAAGGGAGGTGCCGGACAGCTTCCCGGAAAAACGGTATACGAAAACCATCGACTATGGTAAAATTAAAGGTACGCTTGTAGTGAGGAACCGCAAAAAAGGCGATTTTCTGACGGTCCGGAGCGACGGGGCGAGAAAGAGCCTGTCCGATTATTTTACGGATCAGAAGGTTCCGCAAAGCGAGAGGGACAGTATTGCAGTGGTGGCTGACGGAAGCGAGATCGTGTGGGTTTTGGGCATGCGGATCGGTTACCGGTACCGGGTGACGGATAAGACCGAGCGGGCTGTTACCCTGAAGGCGGAGAAGCTGCAGGAAACCTGAAGCCATAAGGAAAGGGAGACGAAGATGAAGAATTCCATTGACAATCTGGAAATCATGATCACAGAGGAAGAGATCGAGAACCGCATCAAGGTCCTGGCGGAAGAAATCAGCCGGGATTACGCGGGCAAGACGATTCACATGATCTGCGTGCTGAAGGGCGGTGTCTATTTCATGACGGAGCTGTCGAAGCATATCAATCCTGAGATTCCCGTCTCTCTTGACTTTATGTCCGTCTCGAGCTACGGGAACGCGCAGACCTCCAGCGGGATCGTGAAGATCGTGAAGGATCTCGACGAGCCGCTCGAAGGCAAGGACGTGATCGTGGTCGAGGATATTATCGATTCCGGGAGAACGCTTTATTATCTCCTCGGGATGCTTAAAGACCGGCATCCTGCGTCGCTTAAGCTCTGTACGCTGCTCGACAAGCCCGAGCGCAGGGAGAGGGATGTAAAGGTCGACTACACGGGATTCGTGATCGAGGACAAGTTCGTTCTCGGCTGCGGCATGGACTACGAGCAGTATTACAGGAACCTTCCCTATATCGCCGTGGTGAAGTCCTGAAATAATAAAATTGGAGAAGTAAAGTTTTGAAATACAGACAGTCAAGAGGCATGCTCGTGTATGTAGTTGTGATAGGATTGTTTATCCTTCTCTACTACTTGTTTGCAGGCAGAGGAAACAATATATCGGGCTATACTTACGGGGCATTTGTGAGCGACCTGCGCGGGAACAACATCTCCGCGGTCACGCTCCGTCAGAACACGCAGGTTCCGACGGGCGAAGTTATTGTGAAATTCAACAGCGGACAGACGGTTTCCTTTTATGACACGGATGTCGCGTCGATCCGCGAGATGGTTTCGGAGCAATATCCTTCCGTCTCGCTTCTCGTGGAGGATGTGCGGCAGGATTCGCTGTTCCTTACCACGATCCTGCCGGTGCTGCTCATGGCGGTGTTCATGTTCGTCCTGATTCTGTTCATGAACCGCCAGGCGGGGGGCGGCGGAAACGCCCAGATGATGAATTTCGGCAAGAGCCGGGCCCGCATGTATTCCGACAAGGACAACCGCATCACATTTAAGGATGTGGCGGGACTCATAGAGGAGAAGCAGGATCTCGAGGAGATCGTGGATTTCCTCAAGGATCCGGCAAAGTATACCCAGGTGGGCGCCCGCATCCCGAAGGGCGTGATTCTGGTCGGACCTCCCGGAACCGGCAAGACGCTCATCGCCAAGGCGGTGGCGGGGGAAGCAGGAGTTCCGTTTTTCTCCATTTCCGGATCGGATTTCGTGGAAATGTTCGTCGGCGTGGGTGCCAGCCGCGTGCGCGACCTCTTTGAGGACGCGAAGAAGAACCATCCCTGTATCGTCTTCATCGACGAGATCGACGCAGTAGCGAGACGCAGGGGCGCGGGGCTCGGAGGCGGACACGACGAGAGGGAGCAGACGCTGAATCAGCTTCTCGTCGAGATGGACGGCTTCGGCGTCAACGAGGGAATCATCGTCATGGCGGCCACAAACCGCGTGGATATTCTGGATCCGGCGATCCTCAGGCCGGGGCGCTTTGACCGGAAAGTGGCAGTCGGGATGCCCGATGTCGGAGGCAGGGAACAGATCCTTAAAGTTCATGCGACGGGCAAGCCGCTCGGGGATGATGTGGATCTGAAGCAGATCGCGCAGACGACGGCCGGATTCTCCGGCGCGGATCTCGAGAACCTGCTCAACGAGGCTGCGATCCGCGCGGCGAAGGCAGGCCGCGGATATATTCTCCAGGAGGACATCCGGGCGGCATTTATCAAAGTTGGAATCGGAGCGGAGAAACGGAGCAAGGTGATCTCCGACAAGGACAAGAGGATTACGGCCTATCACGAAGCGGGGCACGCCATTTTGTTCCATGTGCTTCCGGACGTGGGCCCGGTTTATTCCGTGTCGATTATTCCGACCGGACTCGGGGCTGCGGGATACACGATGCCCCTGCCGGAGACGGATGAGCTCTTCAATACCAGGGGCCGGATGCTGCAGAATATTATCGTGGCACTCGGCGGACGCGTCGCGGAGGAGCTGGTCTTTGACGATGTGACGACCGGCGCGTCGCAGGATCTGAAGTCGGCGACCGCGACTGCGAAGGCGATGGTGACAAAGTACGGCTTCTCCACGAAGCTCGGGCTTGTGTCTTACGGCAGCGACGACGAGGTGTTCATCGGGCGCGATTTTGAGAAGACCCGGAGCTATTCCGAGCGCACGGCCGATGAGATCGACTCGGAGATCCGTGACATTATTGAAAAATGCTATGCGGAGGCGAAGCGCCTGATCGAAGCGAATCTCGGAGTGCTTGAGGCGTGCGCGAAGCTTCTTCTTGAGAAAGAGAAGATCACGCGGCAGGAATTCGAGGCTCTCTTTGATGAGAAAACCATTCCGGCAAATGAAGGCGCCGCGGCTTTTCTGGAAGCAGAGGGGGAAATACCTGGTTCCGAAGGGGACACGGAAGTGAAGGGGACCGCCGTGGAACCGGCTGCATTAGGCCCGGATCAGATATAGCGGATATAAAAACTATAAGTTTGGGGGAAGTGTAGGTAATGGGAGAAGACAGGAGACGTGAAGAGGACAGGATGCGCGATTATGTTGCGAAGATGCGCCCTGTTTTCAGGAAGCGCGCGGTGCACAGCGACGAGACGCGGTTTTTCCGCACTCCGTTCGAGCCGAAGCCGGGCGATGACGTGACGATCCGCATCCGGACCTACCGCAACAACGTCGATGCGGTTTACTTCATAAGCGGAGCGATCCGTGAACCCATGGAGTACGCCGAGACGATTAAATGCTTTGATTACTACCAGATCACGATTCCGGTCAAAGAGGAGCTGATTCTCTATTACTTCGAGCTGCAGATCGGCTCCCTGACCTGCTATTACAACAAGCTGGGAATCACCAGGGATCTGGGCGAGATATACGCTTTCCGGATCGCCCCGGGTTTTACCACACCCGAGTGGGCGCGCGGAGCGGTCATGTACCAGATCTTTCCGGACCGCTTCCGGAACGGCAATCCGTCGAATGATGTGCGCACCGACGAGTACGCCTATCTCAATGCCCACAGCCGCCACGTCGAGGACTGGAATGCCTATCCAGAGGACATGGATGTGCGGAATTTCTACGGCGGTGATCTCGTGGGAGTGGAGGAGAAGCTGGATTATCTGCAGGAACTCGGCGTCGACGTGATCTACTTCAATCCGATCTTCGTCTCGCCTTCGAACCACAAGTACGATATCCAGGACTATGACCATGTCGACCCGCACCTCACGAAGATCGTGAAGGACAGCGGGGCACTGCTCCTGCCCGATGACATGGAGAACCGGGACGCGGAGAACTATATCACCCGCGTGACGGACCCGGAGAACCTGAGGGCCTCGGATGAATATTTTGCGCATTTCTGTGAGGAGATCCACAGGAGAGGGATGAAGATCATCCTGGACGGCGTGTTCAATCACTGCGGTTCCTTTAACAAATGGCTCGACCGCGAGCGCATCTACGAGAAGCAGTCCGGGTATGTGAGCGGCGCGTTTATCGACGCGGAAAGCCCTTACCGGTCCTTTTTCAAATTCAACAACGAGCACGCCTGGCCTTACAACGAGTTTTACGACGGGTGGTGGGGCCACAACACCCTGCCGAAGCTCTACTACGAGGAGAGCGACAAGCTCGTCGACTACATTCTGGAGATCGGGCGCAAGTGGGTCTCCCCGCCCTTTAATGTGGACGGGTGGCGGCTGGATGTTGCCGCGGATCTCGGCCACAGCGCGGAATACAACCACCATTTTTGGAAAATGTTCCGCAAAGCGGTCAAGGAGGCGAATCCGAATGCGATCATTCTCGCCGAGCACTACGGCGAGACCTACGAGTGGCTGAAGGGCGACGAGTGGGATACGGTGATGAACTACGACGCGTTCATGGAGCCCGTCTCGTGGTTCCTGACCGGCATGGAGAAGCATTCGGATGAATTCCGCGAGGATCTTCTGGGCAACGGAGATTCCTTCCGGGAGGCGATGCGCTACCATCTCGCGAGCTTTATGGCTCCTTCCGCGCAGTGCGCGATGAATGAGCTTGACAATCACGACCACTCCCGGTTTCTCACGCGCACCAATCATTTCGTCGGGCGCGTGTCCCAGCTCGGTGCGGAGGCGGCTTCGGCCAACACCAATACTTCGGTTTTGAGGGCGGCGGTGCTGATCCAGATGACGTTTGTCGGCGCGCCTACCGTTTATTACGGGGACGAGGCCGGCGTGGCCGGGTTTACGGATCCGGACAACCGGAGGACCTATCCCTGGGGCAGAGAGGACCTGGACCTGCTGGAGTTCTACAGACAGGCGATCCGGGTGCACAAGTCCTACCGCGCATTTACGGAGAGCTCGATCAAGGATCTGTGCAGCGGCTATCACAGTGTCGTTTACGGGAGATTCTCTGATGACGAGCAGTTCGTGATTGCCGTCAATTCCGGCGAGGACCCGATCGCGCTGGAGATCCCGGTGTGGGAGCTGGGCGTTCCGCGGACAGGGAAGGCAGGTATGAGAGAGCTCCTTATGACCTGGCGCGACGGCTGGTCTGCGGGCGGTGAGGAGCACGAGGTGGTTTCGGGAATTATGACGCTGGATCTCATGCCGTTTGAGGCGGTTGTGCTGTACCGGCATGACTGAAGAGGATTTTTTAATGAGCGAAGAACCATTTGAACCTAAACAGACAGATCCTTCAAAACCGCAGCCGGGCGAGAGCTACGCGGATTACCTGAAGAGACTTGACGACGCAAAAAAGAAGGAAGAAGAGGCCCGGGATTACGGATCGCAGGAATACTGGGCGGGATTCATGGATTCCGGCCGCGGCCGCTCCGGGGACCCCAATTACGGGCCGATTCCGGAAGAATATACCATGAACGGGATGTCGAAGGCAGCGTTCCTGTGCGGGATTCTTTCGCTTGTTACCATTGTGTTCGGTTTTTCCATTTTCTTCGGGGCGTTCGGGATTCTGTTCGCCCTTCTGTCCCGGAAAAAGAAATTCGGCAGGCAGGCGCGGATTGCCCTGTGGATGAACGGGATCGGAGTCGCGGCATTCGTGCTGACGGTTGTGCTCGCCTTCTACACTCTCATCTCCAGCGGGATCTGGGATACCATGATGAAGAAGATCCGGGGGATGGATATGAATGATCCGAACGCGGCGGCCATTATAGAGCAGGAGCTGCTGGATGAGATTCTGAACAAATACGGGATGCAGATGTCCGGGTCGGGGAGCCAGGTATAACAATGAAAATCAGTACCAGTACTATCAAACAGACGGCCCGCGGGACGCTGATCGGACACTGGAATGAGCATATCGCATTTTCTGCGGCGCTGATCGGGCTTGAGCTCATAGCGGTGTGGATCGTCAATCTGTTCGCGGTGACCGGGACGGCGACGGCCTTTATCTTCAGAATTGTCGTGGCGGCGATTCTTCAGGTCCTGCTCGGGCTTTTTGCGGCCGGGGCGAAGCGGCATTTTCTGAGATCGCTTCGGGGAGAGGCCTCTCCGCTCGCGGATCTTCTCGTGCCGCTCATGAAGCAGCCTGACCGGTATCTGATCGTCGGGCTCGTGCAGATCGCGGCGGGCTTTTTGTGTTTTGCGCCGCTTCTTCTTGTCAGTCTCTTCCGGTTTCCGAATGCCTATGTCACGCTTGCCGTGCTGATAGTGCTGTCTATTTTCGGAATTGCCGCTTACGCGGCGGTGCGCGCGACCATCGCCCCCGCCTGGTTCCTTCTTCTTGACGATGAATCCTTAAGCGCCGGCGCTGCGCTTAAGAAAAGTGCTGCCCTCATGCGCGGCCGCGTGTGGGACCTCATCCGCCTCGCCCTGTCCTTCATCGGCTATGTGCTTCTTGCGTTCCTCACCTTCGGGATCGGCTTTGTGTGGGTGCTGCCGTATTATTACACGTCCCTGGCGGGGTTCTACGAAGAGTTATGTAAACAAATATGACAGTGGGGACACATATGAAACTTATCAGAACAGAAGAAGCCGCGGGCCACGTGCTCTGCCACGACCTGACACAGATCGTCCGCGGCGTGACGAAGGACGCGATATTCAGAAAGGGACATGTGGTCCGGGAGGAGGACATTCCCGTGCTGCTCAGTATCGGAAAGGAGCATCTCTATGTCTGGGAGAAGGACGAATCGATGCTGCATGAGGACGAGGCGGCGGAGATCTTAAGAGAGATCTGTCAGAGCGAACACATGAAGGCGACGGCTCCGAAGGAAGGCAAGATCAGCTTACAGGCGGAGTGCGCCGGCGTTCTTAAGATAAATCGGGAGAAGCTGGTCGCGGTCAATTCCCTCGGCGAGATGATGATCGCCACAAAGCGCGGTGATACGCTTATCAAAAAGGAGCAGGTATTTGCAGGCATGCGCGTGATCCCGCTGGTCATCAGCAAGGAGAAGATGGCTGAGGCCAGGGCCGCGGCGGGCGATGAGCCGATCCTGAAGCTCCTGCCCTTAAAGCCGAAGAAAGCGGCAATCCTCGCCACGGGAAGCGAGATTTTTAAGGGCCGCATCGAGGACACTTTTACGCCGGTTGTCATGGATAAGCTGACAGAGCTCGGGGCAAGTGTGACGGATCACCGCATCCTGGATGACGACGCGGACAAAACGACAGCCGCGATCCTGGAAGAGGTGAAGAACGGGGCGGAACTCGTCTGCGTGACAGGAGGCATGAGCGTAGATCCCGACGACAAGACGCCGCTCGCCATCAAAAATACAGGCGCCGATATCATTACCTACGGGGCCCCGGTCCTGCCCGGAGCCATGTTCCTTCTGTCTTATCTTAAGTGGGAAGACGGAGCCGGCTCCCGCACCGTTCCGGTTGTGGGCCTCCCCGGCTGCGTGATGTACGCGAAGCGCACCATCTTCGACCTCGTGCTCCCGAGACTCCTTGCCGACGACCCGGTCACGGCCGCCGAGCTTGCGTCCCTGGGAGAAGGCGGATTATTGTAAACCATTATGACAATGGGGACTGTCCCCATTGTCATAATGGTTTACATAACCAAAATCCGGCTCCGATAAAATCTATCTATTTGGATTGCCGTGAACGTGGTATACTCTATTATTATATACAATACTTCGATAACAGCCCGATTGTAACGAAAAAGGAAAGGAGCCGGTGAAAGAGTATGGTAAATTACAGAAAGATTGCGTCAAAAGAATATCCGAATGTGATACTGCGCGTGGTGCCGGGCCACTTTGTCACGCCGAACTCCCACGTCAATTACTATGTGGACATGACGGCCATCAAATCCAGAACCAATGAAGCCCGCTGGGCGGCGGAAGCGCTCAGCCAGGTCCACTATTTTACGACTCCCGTGGATACGATCGTCTCCTTCGACGGCACGGAGATCATCGGCGCGTATCTGGCTGAGGAGCT
>CACZQS010000200.1 GCA_902783325.1 uncultured Lachnospiraceae bacterium | reverse complement strand
GTCTCCGTAGCTGCTTCCGGCATTATAAGAACCGTCCCCGTAGCTGTTCCCGGCATTGTAGGAACCGTCCTCCTGATAGGACGATTCTTTGTATGTTCCCTCTGCATAGGAGCTGTCTTCATAAGACTGTCCGCTGTAGGAACCGTCCTCATAGGGCTGTCCGCTGTAGGAACTGTCCTCATAGGGCTGTCCGCTGTAGGAACCGTCCTCATAAGACTGTCCGCTGTAGGAACCGTCTCCATAAGACGACCCGCCGGTCTCCCCGGATGAGGGAGCTCCCTCATCCAGTGACAGTTTTGCTCCGCAATTCGGACAGAATTTCGGCTCCATCCCGAAATCCCATTTCAGATCAGCTCCGCAGCTGCTGCATTTTCCAATCATGGCACTCACGTCACTATCCCCCTCACGGTACGGTTCCCCTTTTCATAAAGAGGGACCGGGATCTGTTAAAGTAATATTCAGTATAAAATATGTTTCATTAACAGTCAAACCCCTCTCAGCGCTGACCGGCCGCCTCGTTAACGGCAATGATATACGTGCCGTCTTCATCCGTAAAGACCATGTCCCCGAGTCCCTTCAGGAGCGGTTCGTTAATGTCCGCGTACTTTTCCCTCTCCAAATCGCCTACGTAGATGTACTCTATCCCGTATTTTTCGATCAGGGAGCGCACTTCGCTCTCGTCCGCAGACGTATAAATGGTTTCGCAGTCCCGAATCCTGTCATCCAGCTCCGGGCGGTTCTGGCGCCACAGCCACTCGTGGACCCACCAGCCCGCAACGGTCGGCAGTCCCGTCGCGACGGAAATGCGCTCATAATCGCTGTAGCTGTCGCCGGGAGCTTCCAGAATCACAGGCTGTCCGCCCACCTCTCCGTTCAGATAGTTGACCGCCTCGAAATCCGAGGGGAAGTACTCCGACACGAAAACAGACGCATCCGTATGCACGCGGAGCGAGGGATCAAAGATATTCCCAAACCAGTCATGAACCGACTGAAAGATATAGCCTGCCGTGAGGAGAAGCAGTACGAGCCCGGTCATTCCGAGCACAATCTGCAATACTGCCCCGGCCGGGAGTTTTCTTTTTTTCGCCGGTGCCGCACCCGGAAGTTCTCCCTCTTCCGCAGCTTCCTTGTCCGTTAATTCCACTTCTTCCGCGGCTGCCTCATCCACAGATTCTGCTTCTTCAAGGACTGCCGCTGCCGGGAATTCCGCTTCTTCGGGGACTGCTCTTTCCGCGGATTCCGCTTCTTCAGGAACCGCTGCGGCACAGGCCGCCTTCCGGTCAAAGCCCAGAACGACCGCGCGCACGAGAATATATGCCATGCAGATCCCGAAGAGAATAAACGCCTGATAAGTCAGCTTGAACATCGTATTGGCGCGGTAATGATCCCCGCCGTAGATATCCTTGACGTAGATCACTTCCGGAAGAAAGACAAGTCCCGCCGCGCAAAGTCCGTACATCAGAACCGCCAGGTCCGGCAGGGGCATCCTCCTCGCGCGGCGAAGCACGGGCGGAGTCTCCTTCTTCATCCGACGGTGCGCGGCGATCAGCTGCAGAATGAATCCGGCAAGGCAGGCCGCGGGAAGTCCCCACAGCACCAGCAGCTGATAAAACTGTGTGTGGCTGTGAGTGAAGCCGATCTCCGAAGAAATCTTCAGGAAGCTACGGATAAACGGCAGCGCCGCCAGATACCCGCTTATAAACATCACGGCCGCAATTCCCAGCATGATCAGCAGGAAACGCAGGAGAGAGTCCCGGTATGTCCTGAGAAGAACAAAGAAAAAAATGGAGCCGCAGACGACGTAGTAGATCGGGAAATCCCAGTAGTTCATCCAGCGGAAGAGCCCTGTCATAATGCCGATCAGTACGATCTCTGTCCTGAGGTAAGGGAAGCGCTCTTCCCTGCGCGGATCCTGCTTCTTCGCCCATCCGTATACAATCGCCGTCACGGTGACCGCAAACATGATATTGATGTAATGGGCATGCAGATCCCCGAGCACCGTGGAATAAGCGGGGAATTCATGGATCGTCTTATCCGGCAGATCCGGGTCATACCCGATATAGCGCGTGGAATCCGGAAACCAATAGGAGTATGGAATCCCTTTGATCTTATTAATGACCGGGAGAATGATCCCGTAGATGACATAGTGGAAATTTCCGCTGAATGCCACTGCCGTTCCTCCCAGAAGCCCCGCAAAAAATGGTGCGGCACGGTGCTTTCCCGCCTCTTTCAGGCGGTCATGCATGAGCTGGAAGGTGAGCGAGAACGGAAGCACAAAAGAAAAGGACGTGATCAGGGCGCGCATAAGGTTGTAGCCTTCTCCTGCCGCCGCGCCGGTCAGCTTGGTCAGGAAGGAAGCCACATACTGGCCGCCGTAGTAATAATTGATCGGTTCACCCGCATACCAGGGATCTGCGAAAGGCATGTTTAAAGAGCGCATCATGGACGTCATGAAAGCGTAGTCCATGAATTTCTCCGTCCCGTACGCCTCCGGCCTGAATCCCACAATATAGACGGAAAGCGCAAACAGAAAAAGAAAGATCGCTTCTTCCGCAATCACCAGCTTTCCCGCCTTCAAAAGACCGCCGAAGATCTCCGTACGGACAAGCCCGAGCTTCATGAGTGCGGCAAAGATCCCGTAGCAGGCCGCGGCAAGAAGGATCAGTACGAGAAAGCCATTATGCTGTGTAAAGACCAGGACACCGGAACTGTTCGCCAGCCACAGAATCCAGGAAGAAAGAAAGAGGCCGATGGTCTTTGAAAAAAGCCATCCGCGGTCCTCGAATTTGTAGAATATCTGGTTTGCAAGAGGGAAGCACGCCAGTCCCGTCAAAAGCATGGCGGCCCACCACAAAATGATCTGTCTCATGCTTAAAAATGATAGCTCAATACGGCAGGGAACGCAAGGGCAAGAGGGCTCTTTCGATTGCTATTTCACCCCTCTTATGATAGATTAATACTTAACAAATAATGAAATTCCGCTCCACGAATGCGGAAACATGTTCTATATCATCAATTCGTGAAATCTATCATTTCAAGGAGGAAAGAAATGGCAAAGTGGGTATGTAATGTATGTGGGTATGTTCATGAAGGCGACACAGCACCGGAAGCATGTCCGATCTGCAAAGCCCCGGCTTCGAAGTTCACAAAGCAGGCTGACGAGATGACCTGGGCCGCAGAGCATGTGGTCGGCGTCGCCTCTGACGTGCCGGAAGACATCAAGAACGACCTTCGCGACAACTTCACGGGCGAGTGCTCTGAAGTGGGCATGTATCTGGCGATGAGCCGCGTCGCTTTCCGTGAAGGATATCCCGAGATCGGCCTCTATTGGGAGAAGGCAGCTTATGAAGAAGCTGAGCACGCTGCGAAGTTCGCTGAGCTCCTCGGCGAAGTCGTCACAGACAGCACGAAGAAGAACCTCGAGATGAGAATCGATGCCGAAAATGGCGCGACAGCAGGCAAGACGGATCTCGCGAAGAGAGCAAAGGCTCTGAACCTCGACGCCATCCACGACACAGTCCACGAAATGGCAAGGGACGAGGCCAGACATGGAAAAGCATTCCAGGGCCTCTACGAGAGATACTTCAAATAAGCCTTAAACCGAAAAAGGAAGTCAAAAAAGAGGAAGCATTTGCGCTTCCTCTTTTTGATTCCGCCGTTATTTCATTTTATCCTTCAAATGCCGAGCCGAACCAGCCCAAAAGATTCTCAATCAGACCGGGGGCTTTTTCTACAGCTTTATCGACGGTATCGCTGTCGATTCCAAACTGGCTGAAATCCACGCCGCTGTTCACAGCCGCCTCATAGATGCCGAGAGCCTGCTGCGTGAGGGCATCCGCATCCAGATCCAGTGAAGAAATCTGCTTCATGAGGCCCGTCACCATGCTCATCTCGTCTTCGGAAAGGACATAGCCGAGCTGTCCCGCGAGGTCTGTTACCGTACTGCGGATTTCTTCCTCGTTCGACAGATCCTTCTCCGAAATGATCTGCTTGGCTGCCGCAATCAGCTGCTCCGTCTTCCCGGAGTCACCGAGAAGCTCGGCAAGCTCACCGGAAGTCACAAGTTCATTGGTCGCCGCTTCCACAAGATCCGCCTGCACCACGGTGCCGCTCATCTTCGCGTAAGCCATCATGGCACCCACCAGGGCCGCCGTTCCCGAGATCGGAAATGGCGCCGCGACAATGACATCCGCGTCCTTCATGCCTGCAGTCGCAAGCGCATTCTGAAACATCCCTTCCGTGAGGTAGGAAATATTCGCAGTCTTCACCTGAATGCCGTGTCCGTTCTCTCTCTGGATCACTTTGCAGGAGGACAGAGCCCTCGTGCCGATCACGGAATCCGGAAGAACGCCGTCCAGATAGCGGTGCTCATCCTCGTTCGTCACTGTCACCAGTGTGTCTATATCCAGCTCGTCTTCCGAGACACCAAGAAGTCTCAGGACCTCGGCTCTCTGCTCATCGGTCAGGTCGGAGCCGAGGCAGACATAAGAAGCACTGTCGGCCATCGCGCTCGTCACCGGCGATAAAACCGCGACGACGATGACAGCCAAGGCAACAAAAAATGCAGTCGTTTTTCTTTTCATATGCTCTCTCCTTTCCGTCAAAAACCAGTTTATATATGTTTGACGCTCTTTTGTCGGGGATGAAATGTTACGCTTTTGTTGCATCCCGGTTACAAAAGAGATAATTTTCCTTCGCTGCACGCCCTATTATAGCGCAATCGCACAATATTTCAAGGCAAAAATTATGAAAGTTTTCTAAACGATCTTATACTAGTTCACTTAATTATCTGCCGAAGGCAGATGATTTAGTGAACTGCATATAGGCTTAACGAAATACGTTGCCGGCAACGT
>CACZQS010000199.1 GCA_902783325.1 uncultured Lachnospiraceae bacterium | reverse complement strand
GGGGACAACCCCTGTCAGGTTTTTTCTTTACAGATCTGCTGTTTTGGAATTCCGGTAGGTGCCGCGGAGAACAATCACCGGGGTACCGTAATCAACCAGGTCGTAGATCGTGGCTGCGGCGCTGTGCGGTAAATTTACGCAGCCGTGCGAACCGTCGTATTCGTAGATATCGCCGCCGAAGGATCCGCGCCAGGACGCGTCGTGAAGTCCGTAGTGCGGGATAAAGCGGATCCAGTAGTCCACATGGACGGAATAGGAAAGTGAGCCGTCCGAGCGGTAGCCCTGCAGCTCGCGGCCGCGGATCTTCTCATCGACGTCAAAGATACCCGACGGAGTGCTGGAATATCCTTCTGTACCGGTCACGCAGCTGCAGTCATATACAAGCTCATAATCCTGATAGACATATACGTGCTGGTTATAGATGTCCACTTCGACGTAGCTGCCGCCGAAGCGGGGATCCAGTTCATCCTCTACCTGGGAATACACGGAATTGAGTGTTCCGCTTCTTCCCGCGAGAAGCATCTGCGCAAGTGTCTTTGCCATTCGTTCCTGATTCAGCGTATGCCCGTGAAGATTCTCCGATTCAAACTGCTGCATACCGAAATTCGTGGAAAGGAAGGAACGGAAATAACCGTAGTTATCATCCTGCTCGGCAATCTTTGCCATCAGGGCCCTGGCCTGACGCTCCACGGCATCGGCATTTACCGCATACTGCCCGTCGGAGTCCACGCTCACCCAGGAGATTGTCGTCTTCTTGTCCACGACATAGGTGGATTTCCCGCTGAGCTTAATCGTCACCTTCGCGGACAGGAACTTATTCAGCTCGTCCCTGCGCTTAAGAAGCGCTTCGTTATCTGAGCGGACTGTCGGCTCCTCATATACCTTGTTCAGGGAAGTCAGGTCCAGCTCCGCCTTTTCCGCGGTGATGGCCTGTTCCGTCTCTTTGGCAAGTTCTTCAGTGTTGAGCTCGCTGCCCTCAACCTCCGGAACCAGTGAGAAGACAAAATCCTTCCCAAGGCGTAGCGCCGCATTTTCGGGCTTCTCGTAATTCCCCTCCTGAAGGGCAGGCAGGCTGAGCAGTGTTTTCACCAGCGTCGGCTTGTCGATTGAAAGCGTGGTGCTGAGAGTATGCGCGGATGTATCGCCGAATTCGCGGGTCAGCCATGCGAGACGGTTCTGCTCGTTAAGGATCTGCTGCAGCTCCGGCCCGCAGTCATAGCTCAGAGCGACATCTTCCGCACTCAGCTCGGCTTCTTCTCCTCCCCGGAAACGGAGCTTTATGGAATAATCCTCTTCCTGTCCGCGGATCTCCGCTTCCACTTCTTCTATGGTCTTATCGCTGACATCAATCCCGTTGATCGTGGTGCCCGGCAGAAACCGGTCATTGTACTGGGCGGAATTGACAACATACGCACATCCCGTGCAGGCGATCAGTGCAGCACCAATCGGCAGCACCCTTTTCAGCAAAAGCTGCTTCCCTTTCTTTGAAAAATGTCTCCTCATAGTGACACTCCCCTGTCTTTCATTTCCCCTTAAAAACTGTTTTCTTCCCTAAGTTTCCCTGTCCGTATGAATGCTCCCCTAACATACGAAAAGGAACCGGTATGAAATGCCGGCTCCTTTTATTATACGCATTTCACTTAAAAAGGCAAAACACAAATTCGCATACAAATTTTAATATTTCTTTAAATAACTGTTACGTTTTACTTTGTGAGCTCGATCCAGCGGTTCCGGAGCCTCAGAAGATCCTTGTCCAGAGCCTCATAAAGATCAATATAGAACGGATACAGCTTGTCGTAGACATTCGCCCACTTCTCAACCGGCTCGATCACTTCCTTCACCGTAACCAGTTCATTGATCGTCTTCGTCAGATCCGGGAAAACTCCGACGGCCTGTCCTGCGATCAGAGTATCTCCGAAGGGTACGTCTCCGGATCTCTCATCGAGAATCAGAACAGGGACGCGAAGCATGGAAGCCTTGATCTTCGACCAGGTGTGAGACTTGGCTCCGCCTCCGGTTACACGCAGCGAATCCACTTTGCCGCCCGCGGCTTTAATGGTCTCCACTACATGGCGCAGCGCAAAAGCCGTTCCCTCAAAGACAGCGCGGGTGAAGTCCTCGTGCTTCGTGTCAAGGGACATGCCGATAAACATTCCTCTCGCGTGGGAATTCCAGAGCGGAGCCCGCTCTCCGAGGAGATATGGGAAGAACATCACGCCGTTGCTTCCTGCCGATACTTCCTCGGCGATTTCATTGATGTAGGTATAGGCATTTTTCCCGAGAGCGGCGGCCTTCTCGCGATCGATTTCGCCGAGAGCTTCCAGATACCATTTAAGTGCTGCACCTGACGTATTGATCGGCGCGTCAAAGACATACGGCACGCCCTTGATTCCGCAGGGCTTCGTCACTACCGGGATATCGCAGGCGCTCTGCACATCGCTCCCGACAAAGACGAGTGAAGTGGTGCCGGAGGATTCGCTCGCGTCTCCGAGCTTGGAAAGACCAGTCGCATACATGGAGGTCATGGCGTCCGACGCGCCGGCGCAAACCGGGATTCCGCTGATAAGACCCGTCGCCTTTGCGGCTTCGTCTGTCACATACCCGATGATTTCCGTCGGCTGCTGCGGCTGCGGGAGGATCACGTCGAAGTTGACGCCGACGGCATCCGCAATCTCTTTGTCCCATTTCAAAGTATGGATATTGAGGCACTGGGTTCTCGCGGCCTGGTCCATATCGCAGGAAAAGACACCGGTCAGTTTCAGGTTGATATAGGAGCTGGCCTGCAGGATCTTGTAGGTTTTCGCGAAGAGCTCCGGCTCATTGTTCTTGAACCAGAGGATCTTATTCGGCAGAAATGCCACATCCGGCTGTCCGCCGATAATCTCCACCATATGGTCATGGCCGAGAGTAAGGGAGATGTAATGCATCTCCTTTGCGGAGCGGTTGTCCATCCAGATCATCGCGCCTCTCAAAGGATTGCCTTCCCTGTCCACGGGAAGAAGAGTGACAGTCTGTGAACTGATGGAAAGGCCGCGCACCCGGGAGACAATTTCCGGACCCGCCGCGGAAGTGATTTCCCTGAAAATCGAAGATGCGTTGTCCCACCACTCGTCCGCGCTCTGCTCAACCATGTTCTGACCGGGGAAGATCAGGTGGTTTTCCCTTGACGCAGAAGCGATCAATGTCCCGTGCTCATCCATCAGAATTGCTTTCACATTCGTGGTTCCCAGATCCATGCCGATCAGGTAGTTCTCAGCCAGAGTCATGTACTTCTCTCCTTTCCACTACAGCGCATTTTTATCTGCTTTGTTTTCGATATTGTTGTTTTATCGTTACTATTCACGGCCTCTCCGCTTTCGTGCCACAGACCATCCATGCTTCGCATGTTTGCCGCAGCTAAAGCTGCTTTTGTCTGAGGCTGTGAATAGTAACATTTTATCATACTCTCTCCCCGAATCCTAAAACAGAAAGTCCGATTCTGTATAAAAGCTCATAAAACAGACAGTATTCCGGATTCTGTTCAAAACCGCAGAAAATCATTTGTCACGTATCCGTTTTCTCCTTATACTTGAATATATAAATCATGCAAAACTTCATTTTGGGAGGAGGAAATGACAATGCAGATGAAAGCAGCTCTTATGTACGGACCGAATGATATCCGGGTTGAGATGACTGAAAAACCGGCCTGCCCGAAGGACGGTCTTATTCTGAAGATCATGGCGGTCGGTCTGTGCGGCTCCGACATCCGAAACCTGACGACGGATTCCAGAAAGGGCAATTACCCGTTCATCTACGGACACGAGATCGTCGGGGTTGTCGACGAAACCGGCCCGGAAGAGACGAAATATAAGGTCGGACAGAGGCTTTTCCTCTTTCCCGGAACCTATTGTATGGAATGTGATTCCTGCGTCAGCGGACACAGCGAAAACTGCGAAAATGAACATGTCGCCAAGCTGGCCGGCACCGGAGGCTTCGCCCAGTACATCGCAGTGGGCGGGGAGAAGATCCACTACGGCGGCATTTACGAAATTCCGGATGACGTGACCTATGAGGCCGCATCACTCGGGGAACCTCTGACATCTGTCTTCGCCTGCCTGGAGAATGTCGGCGTCGGATACGCGGACACACTCGTCATCATCGGCGCGGGCCCCATCGGCGACTTCATGGCCCAGATCGCCAAGATCCGCGGTGCGCAGAAGGTCATCATGATCGATATCAATCAGCATCGCCTTGAGATGGCAAAGCAGTTCGGCGTCGACGAAATCATCAACAGCTCGGAAACAGATCCCATCGAAGCCGTGAAAGCGCTTACCGGCGGCAGGGGAGCGGATAAGGTCATCTCCGCAACACCGGTCAACGCCACGCAGACCCAGAGTATCCACATGGTCAGGAAGGGCGGCATCGTGGTTTTCTTCGGAGGCGTGCCGAAAGGCTCCATGACCGAGCTTGACTGCAATCTGGTTCATTACAACAATATCTGGATCAAGGGACATTTCGGAGCATCCTACGATCAGTCCAAGCGGGCCTTCCGCCTGGCCATCGCAAAGAATTTCCCGTCAGATAAGTTCATCACCCACATCCTGCCTCTCGACAAGATCAACGAGGGCATCTCCCTCACCAGAACCGGCGAGGCAATCAAGGTTGTGCTTCATCCCTGGGACTAAAGCTCCTCCGTATACTGTATAAAAAAACCTGACAGGGGTTTAAGACCCCGTGTCAGGTTTTTCTATGCGAGATAATTATTTCATATTTCCGTTCGCGCTCAGATCCGGTTCAAACGTGCCGGGGTTGAATGCCGCGTACGGAGCCTTCAGCTCTTTCAGATTCTTGATGGAGCCGGAGGGCTGTGCCTGTGTCTTGATCTCGGTGGAATGCTCCAGCTTGCCGGCCCAGCGGAGACGCGAGCGGTCCTGCTCTTCCGGTGTGAAGTGCACTTTGATCTTTCCGTCGACAATCTCGGCGGTGCCGTGGCTGCCGCAGACCACGCAGTCCACGGTCTTCGCATCGTGGGACACCTGCAGAAGGCGGGTGTGGCAGACCGGGCAGACGCCCTCTTCATCCCCTCTCCATTTCAGGCGCTCTTCTTCTGTCTCGGCATTGATCGAGGCAACGATGTTCTGCCCGACCTTCGTCATGCGGTCCATCATCTCCGGATATCCGAGGACGGATTCATGCGCCATGGCGCCGTAGTACTCCACAGTATCGACGACATCGATCCCCCAGGGGAAGGTGAACTCGTACATCATCGGCATCGTCAGCGCAATCCAGTTTTCCGTCATGGCCCCGCCGACAGAGATCAGCGCTGCCGAGCGCTTTTTGAAAGTGCGCACATCCGGCAGCTTCTCCTCCGGCTTTCCGGCAGCCTTTCCCTCTTCATAGGCGGCTTTCCGGAACGTGATATCATGGCTCGGTCCGATGCGGTCGCAGATGGTCTTGAAGCGTCCCGTGACAGACGTCTCGTAGGTCGGGCACGCAAGGATCACGCCGTCGGACTGCATCAAGCACTCATCCAGAATATCAAAATCATCATGCCGCACGCAGTAGCCGCGTCCTCTGCCGGTAATCATCCCGATCACGCAGGAAATGCATCCGTTGCAGTTCGTAATATTCAGATCGTCCGCGCGGATAAATGCCACCTCGCAGCCGGCCTTCTCACACTCCATCAGAGCGTGCTTGACCATCACATCGCAGTTGCTCATCTTGCGGCCAAATGAAATACCCAAAACCTTTTTCGCCATGGTCCCTCCTTCTTATGTCAACAATTATGACAATGGGGACAGTCCCCATTGTCATATTGGTTTACATAACTTTATCAGTGTTTCTTAAACTTGCCGACCTTGGTCAGGCGGCTCGGCAGCTTCGGCAGCTTGCCCGAGGTCAGGATGATGGCCTCGTCTCCGCATGCTTCGATACACTTGCCGCACTTGTCGCACTCGAACTCGTCGATCATATGGATGAATTTCGACTTGCCCTCGATGCAGTCCTTCGGGCAGACGTCCGCGCATTCGCAGCAGCCGGTGCAGGCATTCGGATCGATGTAGATGTGGACAAAGGCGCCGCAGACACCCGCCGGGCACTTGTTCTTCTTGATGTGCGCGTCGAACTCGCCGCCGAACTTCTCAAAGGCGCTGAGCGCGATCTTCGCGGAAACCTGGCCCACGGTGCACAGAGTGTTATAGCACATCGCCTCGCCGATCTCTTTTGTGAGGTCCGCAAAATTCGACTTGCCGCGTGCCTGCGTAATCTCCTTCTGCATATATTCGAGCTGGATCAGGCCTTCGCGGCAGAACACGCACCGGCCGCAGGAAGCTGCCCTGTCTTTGAGCAGGATCTTCGCCGTCTCGGCCACGATACAATCCTTTTCCGTCAGCACGCGGATCACGCCGTTCGTCGCATCCGCCGCTGTGAGAGAAGCTGCCTCCTCAGGCGTATAATACTGGTATCCTAGATAATAGGCCTTCGCGCCTTCCGCACTGACAAGATCCGTCACTTTTGTTTCCGGCGCGACCTTTTTCGGGGCCTCGCCGGCAAGCACGACGTAATGTCCTGCCTCATAGGTTCCGTCCACCAGATCCGCAAGATCCTTAGCCGCCGCCAGATGCAGCAGCAGGTCTCCTTCGGATTCGCGTACGTTGATAATATCATTGACTACAACAATCTTGTATTCTTCGGCTTTCGGACGGATCTCTTCCGTGAGCTCCTTCTCCCACTCCGGGAGATAGAGGAATTTCGCAGCCGCTCCGACCAGCATGCCGGCCACGGCGATGCCGGAGAGCACCTGATCCGGGCTGTCCTTAAGAAGCGCAAGAAGTGCTCCGTCAATATCGGCATTGTTCAGTCCCGCATGGACATACGCATCGCCCTCCTTGGCGCATGCCGCATAGATCTTATCCGCAAGCGCTTCCCTGCAGAGTCCGTAATCCTCAAGACCTGCCGCTTTGATTTTCTCCAGGAGATCCGCATAGCCGATCGCTTTCGCATTTTCGTATGTGTTCGTCATGCTTCCGCCGCCTCCTTCGAATAGTCTCCCCAGGTTCTGGGTGAGGAAATGCAAAGTCTCAGGTCGCACTGCAGACATCTGCCGGATTCACACTTCGCCTTCTTCTCGTCAAAGCCCTTGTCCATCGGTCCGCAGTTCTTCCAGTTCTCGACGCGCTCCGGACACGGAACAACGGTCGGCTCCGTACGCGGAATATCCCCGAATCCGTCGATGATGCCGATATACGGATCCTTCTCCTGCTCCGGCGCGAGGGATTCCTCGATATTTCCGTCGCCTCCGAGATAAATGTCAATCGCCTGAATCGCTTCTCTCGCGCCGGCGATACCCTTGATGACAGAGGTCGTGCCGGTGAGGGAGTCGCCGCCGGCCCAGATGCCCTTCACGCTTGTCTCGCCGTTCGGGCCCTTTCCTGCGACATAGTTGCCGTGCGTCAGCTCCAGGCCGAACGCTTCCGGTTCCATCGGAATCGTCGGTCTCTGCCCTGTCGCGAAAATGACAGTGTCCGCAGGAAGTGTCTCCTCCGTGCCGTCCAGCACGTCAAACATCATGCGGCCGTTCTCCTTGCGGAAGTTTCCGACGCTCTTGATCACAACGCCGGTCACATGCTCATTCTCGCCGAGAATCTGCGGGAAGGTCTTGGAGTTATGAAGGATCACGCCTTCCTCCACGGCCCATGCTCTCTCTTCGTCCGTCGCGGTCATCGCGTCATAGGCCTCAAGACATGCCATGTCGACGGATTTCGCACCAAGTCTGAACGCCGCTCCGGCGCAGTCGATGGCGACATTTCCGCCGCCGAGGATCACGACACGTTCGCCCACGGAGGCTGTGCCGTTCTCGAAAGCGCGAAGGAATTCGCTGTTCACCTGGACGCCCTGAAGGTTGCTGCCCGGGATCGGGAGTCTCGCGCCCTGATGCGTGCCGACCGCCACATAGACGGCATCAAAGCCCTGTTCGAGAAGAGCGGGGGCATTTTCTACTTTTGTATTGGTCTTGACCGTGATATCCCCGGCTTCGAGGATGTCCGCGATCTCTTTGTCAAGAACTTCGCGCGGCAGACGGTAGGACGGAATGCCGTACCGGAGCTGGCCGCCGAGCTTGTCGGATTCGTCATAGACCGTGACGGAGTGACCGAGCTTCGCGCCGTAGTAAGCCACAGTGAGGCCGGAGGGACCGCCGCCGATGACCGCGATCTTCTTTCCGGTAGCGGGCTTATGGAAGGATTTCTTCTTCCACTCTCCGTCGTCATGCTCCGCCGCATATCTCTTAAGGTTGCGGATGGAGACCGGCTCGTTCAGGTACTGATGCTTGCACTCGGTCTCGCAGTTGTGCACGCAGATATAACCGAGGCTGTGCGGGAAGGGCACCTTCTCGCGGACGGTGGCATTTGCCGCCGCATAGTTCCCCTCGTTGATGAAGCGGATGTAGCGCGGCACGTCGATGTGGGCGGGACATCCCATGCGGCAGGGAACGACATAATCTTCCTTGCGGACCTCGGAGCTGGCCAGCTTGTCGCGGATCGTACCTGTGGGACATACCTCCACGCAGGCTTCGCAGAAACGGCAGTTGGCGTCTTTTAAGAGCTTCTCATGAAGAGCGCCGGTGAAGACCTCGAGATCCTTCTTCTGATACTGCAGAACCTTGACTCCGCGCAGATCATTGCAGGCGCGCACGCAGCGGCCGCAGAGCACACAGCGGTTCATATCATGAAGGATCAGCGGATTCTCCTCATTGACGGCGAACCCCTTCGCGCGCATCTTCAGTCTTCCGGTTTTCGGTCCGATATACTGGATCAGCATCTGGAGTTCGCAGTTGCCATATTTCGGGCAGGTAGAGCAGTCTTCCGGATGGCCCGCGAGCAGAAGCTCAAGGGCGAGCATGCGGAGGCGCTTCACTTCATCTGTCTGTGTCTGGATGACAAGACCATCCTTTGCCTGAAGCTTGCAGGACGGAACCGGCTTGTCCCCGCCCTCGACTTCCACTATGCACATGCGGCAGGAGCCAAGCGGCGTGAGATCTTTATGATGGCACAGATGCGGGATATAGATTCCCGCATCCAGCGCACATTCCAGTACATTTTTTCCGTCCGGCACTTCGAGTCTGATTCCATCAATGGTAATTACAGCCATGACTTTTTATCCTCCAAAGTGTCTGGTGTGTTCTATCAGTCTTCGTCTTCTACATACTCCGCGGCTTCCATGCCTGCGATTCTTCCGGAGTTGACAGCCCATCCCATGGAGTTGCCGGGGAGCAGGAACATGTAAGAGTCGTCATAGAGGTTGCACGCATCAGCGCCGGCCGCATAGAGACCGGGAATAGGCATATAGTCATCGCCGCAGCACTCGCAGTTCTCGTTGATGCGGATGCCGCCGACCGTGCCGTAACCGCCGGGGCGGACTGCTGCTGCATAATAAGGAGCTTTTGTCAGCGGGCGGAGATACTTCTTTCTCTTGAAGAACTCCTCGTCATAGCCGTCGCAGTAATCGTTGTAGTCATCGATCGTCTCTTCGAGCGCTTCCGGGTCAATGCCGCATTTTTCAGCGAGCTCCTCGATGGTATCTGCTTTGAAGAGGCCTTTGTTGCCTGTCTTCTCTGCGATCTCAACGCCTTCGAAGAAGTCGGAGACATCCGGGTCAAAACGGACCATGCTGATTTCGTCCACGCCGTTGCGGATGTAATCCTTGACAATGCTTGTGTCCACGATGCTGAAGAGCACGCGGTCCTTATTGTGGGAAGCCGCATTGCTGAGATAGGTCGTGTTCTGCATCTGTTCTTCATCCATGACGCGCTTGCCGAACTTGTTGACCAGAAGGTTCGGCTGCATCAGAACGTTCGGAACGCTCTGCGGAAGCTCATCGATTCCCTCGAAATTCGCAGCCTGCTCGATGCGGACAGGGACTTTTCCGGCACCTGCGTCCCAGGCCATCCTGATGCCGTCGCCAACATTTCCCGGAATTGCGAAGTTGAACATATCCACTCCGAAAGTATATCCTGTCTGCTCCTTGATGAATTCCGGATTGGCACCGCCGCCGCCGCAGCAGATGATCGCTGCCTTGCATTCGATGGTGATCTCCTTGCCGTCCTTATCTGCCGCAACTACGCCGCAGACCTTGCCCTCATCGTCTTTGAGGATCTTCTTGCCGGCGGTCTCAAGAAGGACATTCACTCCCAGCTCCTGCGCTCTCGCATAAAGGGCCTTGTTCATGAAGGAAGCTGCGCGCGGGCCGATGCCCTGGTCTGTCTTGACGATATGCCATGTCGCCTCGGACTTTGTGAAATACTTATAAGCGCCTTCAAATTCCACACCCATGTCCTCGAGCCACTCGATCGTCTCCGCGGACTGCTCGAAGTATCTCTTGACCAGACGGCCGTCGACATT
>CACZQS010000198.1 GCA_902783325.1 uncultured Lachnospiraceae bacterium | reverse complement strand
TCCGGCTGTGATTTGCCACGGTGTCGATACAGGAGACGGCTATGCCGAAGGCCGATGTAAATGCCGCCAGCTGGGCGACTGTGAGATGACACCGCCAGGAAATCTGAAAGGCCCAGAGAAGTCCCAGCAGGCGGACGGTCGTGATCAGTTCGCTCCTCACACACAGCGGAAACCGCACGGCAAACTTCGCCCCTGCCTTCTTCGCATACACCTTCAGCCACCTGGCATAGGCTCTCTGTTCGCTTCCGCTCACCCGCAGCCGCTCGATCCCGGAGATCAGTCCGAACACCAGGCCGCTGTTCTCCTCCGCACTGGTCATCTCCCTCCAGAAGAGCCTGGTCTCCTGCAGCATGCTGATGAAAACCAGCGCAAGCGTCACAAGAAGGCAGGTTATGGTAGGAAGCGCAAGCTCAGACGCGATAAAAAAGATTGGGACCGCGCTGACGAAGGAAATCAGGATGCTCGTCAGCATCATCAGGATATCGCCTATGATTTTGGGAAGCTTGTTCAAAGACGAGACCTTCTGCGCGACAGCCCCTGAGGTCCGGTTCTTGAAAAATGACGCCGGCAGGTTGATGATGCGCGCATAGATGCTGTTTTCCAGCACCAGATCGAGCCTGCTCTGTATCCTCAAGTTAAGCGAAAAGCGCGAGGAGCTCATCAGGTAGCTGCATGCTGCGGCCGTGACGAGCAGGACAAAGAGCGAGATCAGCATCCCGACCTTCTGGGACGGAATGATTTTTGAAAATGCGACCTGCATGACAAACGTCGGGATCGTGCCGATTACGGCCAGGAGGATCGACGTGAGCACATACATGATGAGATCGCTCTTCCGGATCCGGCGCAGCAGAAAAAGCAGGAGGTCTTTTCCCGTCAGCGGCTTTGGCGGCAGCGGGCGGTAAAAACAGAACGCGTCTTTTTCAAACTGTTCCTGGTTCGCCTTCGTGATCCGGATCTTCCGATTCGTCTGACTGTCCAGGTAGTAATACCCCTTGAATGTATCCGGGAACAGGGCGAGGAAGCGCTTCCCGCCGCCTGAATATGTGACAAGTAAAGGAGCGTCTCCGTCTCTCCACCAGGGCCCGTCCAGCAGGACGCGCCTTTTCATGATTCCGGTAGGATGCAGGATCAGATCAATAAGTTCCGGCAGCTCCTCTCCTGCGCTCTTACAGACCGGAACCTCTATTCCGAAATACCCGGCGATCAATTCAATCTGTTTTTGAGCATCCTCTTCGCCGGGAAGCGGCTCACCTGAAAGATCCCGCCTGCTGCTGACAGAGGCGGCCAGAATTCTTTTATTATTTTTTTCGGACAGCGAATCCCTGGCCATCCGCTCTTTGAGTTGTTCCCCGTAAAAGCCCATTCCACTTTTCACCCTTCTTATGCGGACATGATCAGCTTCCTGTAGAACCCGTTCTCCGCCATCAGCTTGTCATGGGTTCCCCGCTCAACGACCTTCCCCTGATCCAGTACGATAATTTCATCGCAGTCACGGATCGTTGAGAGCCGGTGGGCCACAATGATACAGGTGATTCCGCGGGATGCCACATGTTCCGAGATTTCGTATTCTGTCCGGGCATCCAGTGCGGAAGTGGCCTCGTCCATGATGAGGATGGCAGGTTCACCGGCCAGAACGCGGGCGATCTCCACCCGCTGCCTCTCACCGCCCGAGAGATTTTTTCCGTTTTCTTCCAGCATCATGCTGTATCCGTCTTTTGAGGACATGATAAAATCATGGATGCCGGCGTCCCTCGCCGCTAACTTCAGATCGTAATCCGGTATGGTCTCGTCCCACATCCGGATGTTGTTCTCCATCGTGTCATGGAACAGGGCAATCTCCTGGTTCACCATGGTCAGGGAGCTCTTGAAGACGGCGCGGGGAATCTCGTCGATCCTTTTCCCGTCGAACAGGATCTCGCCGCTCCAGGGCTTAAGAAGACCGGCAGTCATTTTTGCTATGGTGGATTTCCCGGATCCGGAGCCTCCCACAAGGGCCACCCGCTTTCCGGGCGTGAGTGTCAGGCTGAAGTTCTCGATAAGGGGATCCCCGTACCTGGAATACCCGAATGTGACGTCTTTGAGCTCCAGGAGTCCGGACAGCTTCTCCACCGTCTCAAAATCAATTCCCGAGTAATCGTCCGCGAAGCTGATCTCTTTCGGATAATCCGTCACATCCCGTATGCGTTCCAGGGATGATCCCATCTCTTCCAGGCTTTCTCCCGCTTCCAGCAGATCATTGACAGGCGCTGCAAGTGCATCCAGAAACTGCAGAAATGCGAGAAGGATGCCGGCTGTAAACTGTCCTTTTATGATCAGCCAGCATCCGGTCATGAGGATAACATAGTCAGAGACCTTCTGAATAAAGGAAGGGAGCATGAGCAGATACCTGGCTGTCTCGTTGAACTTTACCTCCGCCTTGACCACGCATGCGTGAAATCCGCTCCAACGCTCAAAATAACCCGTCTCCGATCCCGTAGCCTTGATGGTCTCAATCATGTCGATTCCGGAAACGGTTGCAGAATCAAGAATTGCCTGACTCCGGTACTGCGAGGCGGAGATCTCCCTGCGTATCGTTCCCACCCGTTTGGCGACAAAAAGGTTCACGATGATTGACG
The DNA here is from genome assembly GCA_902783325.1 of uncultured Lachnospiraceae bacterium. Classification (GTDB taxonomy): domain Bacteria; phylum Bacillota; class Clostridia; order Lachnospirales; family Lachnospiraceae; genus Chordicoccus. Next base: position 6,215 of record CACZQS010000198.1, on the reverse strand, counting down.
CCACACCGATCATAGTCAGCGGCAGGCTGTACTGTGCCATCACCGCCAGATAAAAGATCAGCATCAGAATCTTCATGAGGAGCGGCGCCAGCTGCCCGGTCAGCGTCTCCGCGATGTCATCGTTTGTATTCTGGCGGTTGGCCAGATCTCCGGTCCTCCGCCTCGCGAAAAATGACAGCGGGAGCTGCAGAAGATGGTACATATAATCGGCGTTGGCCTGCACGGCCAGCTTTCCGTCAGACCGGATAAGCAGAACCCGGTGAATCACCATGGCGATCAGCTGGAAGAAAATGACGGCCGCGAAAGCATAGAGGATTTCCGGATACCAGGAAGTCCTCAGTCCGCTTAAGATATCATCCGTAAAGACTCTGGAAAAGACCGGGGAGACGATTCCTCCGGCCGCAGCGAGAAAACCGGTCAGAAGCACGAGCAGCATGGTTCCGCCGTCGGACCGGAAGACCTCTTTCAGAAATGAGAGCGTCCCCTTCTTCTCTCCGTCCGCAATAAATTCCTTTCCAGGAGAGCATTCCAATAAGGTGCCGGTGTACTTTCTTTCAAGTTCATCTGTCTTGAGGCGCATTCTGCCCTTGGCCGGATGGACCACGCTTGCCTTCCCGGAGCGGAATCCTTCCAGGATGACGTACTGATTCCCTCTCCAGCAAAGAACAGCCGGATAGGAACAGCCTTTTTCCAGCTGCGCCGCTTCACAGTGCTTTTCCTCACAATTAAGTCCGAAGCTTTGGCCGGCCCGGAGGATATCCTCTGTATGAATGCCGTTTCGTGAGATTCCGCACTGAGCGCACACCTGCTCGAGGCTTACCTGCTTCCGGTAATAGGTGAGAATCATCGTCAGGCAGGCCGCTCCGCCTTCCATTTCCTCCATCTGCAGGACGAGCGGCACATGAACGGATTTCTTCCTCATCTCTTCTCCCCCTCGTCTATCTCATAAGAAAATGGATCGGAGGCACTTCTTCTGTCAGAATCGTCACCTCTGCCAGTGTGAACGCATATTGGGACATGTCCTCTTCGGGAAGGATCGCCAGCAGCCAGTTATAATTATCCGAGACACACTTCTCCAGTACCCAGTCGTTATTGAAAAGCAGTTTTTTTGCTTCCTCCATGGAAAGCGGCGCCTCGCTGCATGACACGATGGTTCCTTTCCCGGTCGTCTGGTCCGCCATCTTAAGGACAACGTTGTCCCCGAATTCCTTTATGTCCTGTCCGTTGAAGCGGGACGCGTCCAAAAAGCATAAAACCTGGATGTTTCCTGCGTCTGCAGACGGTAAATTCTCATCCGGGTTCATCTCCGCATATCTGGACATGTCGACAACGATTCCCGTCACGGTTTCCGTGACCGGAAGTGTTCCCACAAAGCCCCATACGATCACGGCCGTAAGAAGAATCAGGAGAGCTGCGATCACCACAAGAACACCGGGACCGGCGGTGTGAATATATTCCCTCAGATCCTCCCCGGCTCCCTCGGGATTCACCATATTCCGGGAGCGCCCTTCCTCTCCGGCCCAATCATTCTGCCTGTGCTTTTTCCCCATACAAACGACTCCTTAAGTACTTTTCCTTACTCGACATTGTATAACTTTTTCTACTGATGTGCTATACTTTCTAAACGGACAGGCATCATCGCATACGATGATGCACCCCGCATACGTGAAAACGATGAACCGCTGAGCCTTAAAGGCTCATGCTTATTCTGTTTTCACAGGCTTTATCTGCAATCAGAACCTGTCTTTTTCGTGCCCTAAAGGACCAGCTTCGCGTCGCCAGCACGATAAGCCAGAACCTGATTACAGATTTGCCGTGAATAGTAACGAATTTTTGACAGATCAGGGTAAAAGAAAGATGAGCGAAGAATTCATGATGAAGAATGTTTCTATAGAAGATGCAGTCGCAGCCCTGCTGGAATCCGCATCATTACCCGGTGTCGAAGACGTTTCTCTCTCCGACGCATGCGGCCGCGTGCTTGGAAACAGCATCACGGCGCAGACGGATCTGCCGCCATTTCACCGCAGTGTCTATGACGGATTTGCACTTCGCTCGTCTGAGACAATCCATGCATCCGCAAAGTCCCCTGCCGCTTTCAGGCTGACCGGGACGATCGCCGCCGGCGATTTTCATGCGGATCCGCCGGGAGAAGGCTGCGCCGTCCGCATTATGACCGGGGCGGCTCTTCCCGAAGGCACTGACTGCGTCATCAATTTTGAGCGTGTGACCTGTACGGAACAGATGCTTTATCTGACGGATCCCTTAAGACCCTGGCAGAATGTGGACCGCAGGGGGGATGAGCTGCGTGAGGGCAGCCTTCTTCTTGAAAAGGGGGAATACCTCACACCGGCTCACCTGGGACTTCTTGCCTCTCAGGGGTTCAGCCGTGTCACCGTCTTCAAAAAGCCCTGCACCGCTGTCTTGTCAACCGGATCGGAGCTTCTTATGCCGGGCACAGCTCTTGCGCCGGGTAAAATATACAATTCCAACCTCTATGTACTTCGCGCGCTCATGGAGAAGGAAGGATACACCGCGGATGACTGCCTCCACACACCGGATGACGAGGAGATCATCAGCAGTGCCATCCGGAATCTGGCCGAAAGGAACGATCTGATCCTCACCACAGGAGGAGCCTCAGTCGGGGACAAGGATTATATCCTGAGCGCACTGAAACGCGCGGGCGCTCAGATTCTGTTCTCACATGTCCGCATGAAGCCGGGCTCCTGCTGCTATGGGGCAAAGCTGGGAGATACCCTCATCATCAGCCTCTCGGGAAATCCCGGCGCTGCCCTTACGGCCTGGTACCGCATAGCGCTGAGTGCTGTTCGGAAGTCCGCGGGCCGGCGTGACTTCCTGCTTTCAGAAAGCATGCTTCCTCTTTCGGATGACTGCCAAAAGACCTGTCCCCACCAGCGCATTCTCAAGGGACATACCGAGACCGCGGACGGTGTTACGCGCTTTGTGGCACATGAAGGACAGAAAAACGGGATGCAGACGTCCTTTCTTCATATGCAAGCGCTCGCCGAGCTTTCCCCCACGGATATTCCTATTCCGGCCGGTACATTGGTGAGAGTGCTGTTTCCTTATTGAGCTTTTCTTTGCTATTTGCTACAATTAATTCAACTCAAAGATGAATCGATTTTTTAGGAGGTCATACTATGTCCGAGAAAGGCAAAAAGAACGGCGTCATGAACGAAGTGGAATACGAAACGATAGCATTTCCCATGATGAAAGGAAGCAAAGCGATCATCAAAGATCACTGTGACGAGACAAATGAGACATACCACGCATTTCTGCGCCGCGCAGTCGTCAACCAAATTGCCCGCGACCGCGAAGCGACCGGCAACCCGGATCTCGATCCGAACACCAAATATGAAGGCTGGCTCCATTATGAAGACAACATCAGGCGTCAGATTCTCACCTCCTATGAGGAATGGATGAAATCCGGCAAAAAAGGACCATTTAAGGCATAAACAAACGTACAGACTATAAAAACAGGGGACGGCTCTTCTTATAAAAAGGACCGTCCCCTGTTTTTTATCCCCCGATCGCGTTCATATATCGATCTTCATGATCACTGATCTTCTCGTAGAACGCATGCCGCGCCGGCTTATCCGCCACTGCCGCTCTTACGGCAGAGAGGATTTCCTCATCACTCGCTCCCGTGCGGAGCATGCCGCGCAGATCAATCCCTTTCGTATGATTCAGGCAGAGCTTCAGCTGCCCGTCCGCTGTCAGGCGGATCCGGTTGCAGTTATCACAAAACTCATGGCTGACGGCACTGATGTACCCGACCGATCCCTGAAAAGAGGGATATTTTACATAACGGGCAGGTCCGTGGCCGCGGACAGACGGATCCGGTTCCGGTTTTCCGAATGCATCCTCCAGCTTTTTCATCACCTCGGGACAAAGAATCCTCTGGGCGCTGCCGCCGCACCCGATGGGCATCAGCTCAATAAACCGCACGCAAAGAGGGGCGTTTTTTGCAAGAGCCGCAATCTCTGTCAGATCCTCGTCGTTGTACCCACGGACAGGAACCGTGTTGATCTTTACCTGTATGCCCTCGTCAAGGGCCTCATGAATTGTGCGCAGAACGCGGCTGACATCACCGCCCCTGGTAAGGCGCGAATATGTGTCAGGATGCAGGGAATCCAGGCTTATGTTTAGTGAGGAAATGCCTGACCGCTTTGCCTCACAGACCTTCCCTTCAAGAAGGATCCCGTTGCTTGTCATGGAGATACTGCCAACTTCCGGAATCCCGTGAAGACGTCCCGCCAGTTCCAGACATCCTCTTCGTACCATCGGTTCCCCTCCGGTGAGCCGGAGATGTTTAAGTCCCAGCCCTGTCATGATCCGAACCAGGCGCTCAATCTCCTCAAAGCTCAGAATCTGTTCATGCCTCATCGCATGGACTCCCTCTTCCGGCATACAGTAGATACAGCGGAGATTGCAGCGGTCGGTTATGGATATGCGCAGATAGTCAATGCAGCGCCCGTTCTTATCAATCATTTTTTGCCTCATAACTGTTGGTGAATTGTATAACTGTTAAGGTCAGCACAATTTCCGCAGCGAAACTATAAGATGACCTGAACAGACAGTCTCATTATAGTATCTGCCGGAGGAAAAAACCATAACTGCTTTGAAATCTCCCTCCCGTATGTTTATAATGGTATAGCTTAAAAATGCAGTGACAGCTGTGGATGACTGCCAATGGGCAGCCCATCTCGCCAACGGCTATAGCCATTTTTAAAGGAGCATACTATGAATCTGTCTGCGGCAATCCTCATAGGCCGTTCCACACGTATGGGGCGGAACAAAGCCCTCCTTGTCTATAATCGTCAGACCTTTATTGAACATCTGGCACAGGAGCTTTCCTGGTGCGAAGAAGTATTCGTTTCTACCGCACTAAAGACAGAGGACTCCCGTTACGGTCTGAGTGTGGTGACGGACGAGCATCAGGACATCGGCCCCATAGAAGGGATACGGCAGTCTCTGCGCCATGCAGGCACGGACTATGTGCTGATCTGCGCGGTTGACATGCCCTTCGTTCGAAAAGAGATGGTAAAGTATCTCATGGAATTCATCTCTTCCGACTACGATGCCTATGTATTCCGGGATAAAGACAAAGTCCATCCGCTTTTCGGGATCTACAGCAAGGCAGTCCTGCCCGCTGTCGAAAACCTGATCGAAGAAGGCAGATACCGTCTCACGGAGCTTCTTTCATGCGTGCGGACAAAATACGTGGAGATCGGTACCAGCTGCTTCGGACGGGAGACTCTGCGGAATATCAACACACCGGAAGACTACCGGGCTATCCTTCGTCCCGTCCTCTTTTGCGTAAGCGGCGTAAAAAACAGCGGAAAGACCACTCTGGTGGAGAAAATGATCCGGGCTCTCCATGCGAGGGACATGTCTGTGGGCGTGATCAAGCATGACGGCCACTCCTTCGAGTGCGACGTGGAGGGAACCGATTCAGAGCGCTTCTACCGCGCCGGTGCGGCCGCCACGGCTGTGTACTCAGATTCCCAGACTTTTGTCCGCGTAAGGCGCATGCTGCCCATAGAGGAACTCATCCGGCAGATGGGGGACGTCGATGCAGTCATCATCGAAGGAATGAAGTATTCCTCATTTCCCAAGGTGGAGGTCATCCGGAAGGGCATCTGTGAACAAAGCGTCTGTGACAGTGATACTCTTCTTTGCGTCGCCTCGGATCTTCCACTTACCGGAAGCGTGTCCTGTCCGGTCTTTGACCTGAACGATACAGAGGGAATCCTTGATCACATATTAACGGGATATTCCTTACAGGATCATCCGTAAATAGGAACCATATATGTAACTGTTTACCGATATGAAAGAATGAATTGGAGTGCAAAGATGCTGAAAGACCGAATAAAAGACCGTTTGAATGACCGCATAAATGAATCAGACCGCGAGGAACTGTTCGCCGGACTGCGCAAGCTGAGAATCGAATTGCAAAAACTCAGAAAAGAAAACCGTGATCCGGAAGTGGAACACAATATCCATCTCCTGATCACGGAGCTGTTCATCGGAACGCAGCTTAGTCCGGGTCTGATCCGCAGAATAGATGAGATTCCGTCAAAAGAGGTTCACTACAGCAGGAATGAAAATATGGCAGATGTTCCCAAGTCACCTGCGCAGGCAGTTCAGCTCGGATGGGACGACAGCGTGGGAGTATCCTGCCATCAGTTCACATC
>CACZQS010000197.1 GCA_902783325.1 uncultured Lachnospiraceae bacterium | reverse complement strand
TTTTTATTGTGTGTAGGTTCACATGGAAAGCGTCCTGTGGTATACTTTTTTTAATATCGTATCAAAGTACTTAAAGGGTTGCAGTCATGACGGCGTGGGTACAAAACCCGCGCTTTTTATACTTGCGGCAGAAATTAAATGCGCTTAACTTGCTGCCGGTGTATATTCTTCATCAGCATGGAGGTGAGTGAAGATGGGCTTTGTTGTGTTTGCGGACGGGAGTGCAAATCTTCCGCGAAAGATGCTGAGCGGTATACAGCTTCTGCCCAATCACTATACGGTAGACGGGAAACTGCAGGAGTACAAGGGCAATATCGATGAATTCGACGGCCATTCTTACTATGAAGGACTTAAGAACGGACGGGAGGTACATACAAGCCTCCTCAACACGGAACTGTTTCTTCAGCACTTTGAGCCGGTTCTGTCACGGGGAGCCGATGTGATCTGTGTCGTGATGAGCTCCGGCATCAGCGGGACCTTCAACGCGGCCAGAATCGCAGCGCTGGAGCTCATGGAGAAATACAGCAGCCGTTTCATCCATATAGTGGATTCCCTGGGATGCGGGTTCGGAAGCGGACTTCTGGCTGTAAAGGCAGCGGAACTGGGCCGGCGCGGCCTGGATGCGAGGGAGGCTTCCTCTATTCTGGACGATGAAGTGATCCACTGCTGTCAGTATTTTACGGTGCAGGACCTCAATTTCCTGAAGAGAACAGGGAGAGTCAGCGGGATGACTGCCCTCATCGGTACGGCACTGAACATAAAGCCTATTCTCTATGGGGACAGCACAGGACATATCGTGGCCGCATCCAAGGTGCGGGGACGGAATAAAGCGATCGAGGGGCTGGTAAAGAAATACCAGGAGAAGAGGATCGACTCGGAGGAACAGCGGATCTGCATTTCTCACGGGGACTGTCTGGGCGACGCGGAGACCCTCGCCGGAATGGTGAGGGAGATCACTCCGGGCATTCCCATCACGATCTGCCAGCATGAGCCTTTCTCCGGCTCACATGTCGGACCCGGCATGCTCGGGCTGTTTTTCAGGGGAAAAGAACGCTGAAAGATTGCTTTATAAAAAAAGGAATTTTCTTATGACTTGACACAAAAAGGGAGCGAAGCATATGTCAGAGAAGAAACCTCAGATCGGACTTCAGCCGCATCTTTCATCGGCGGCAGCGTGGGCATTGTCAGTCGGTACCGCCGTCGGATGGGGCTCGCTGGTTGTTACGAGCAGCACATATCTGGCCCAGGCCGGCCCTGTGGGAACGATCGCCGGCCTTCTCATCGGCACCGTCCTGATGCTGATTATGTGCCGGAACTTTTTCTATATGTCGAGCCACTATCCACGCGCGGGCGGAGTGTATGCCTATACCAGAGAGGTATACGGCTATGACCGCGCCTTCCTGGTTTTCTGGTTCATCAGCCTGACCTACATCTCCATGTTCTGGGCAAATGCGACCAGCCTTCCTCTTTTTGCCAGATATTTCCTGGGCAACGTATTCCGGTTCGGATATATGTTTACCCTGTTCGGGTATGAGGTTTATTTCGGTGAAGCACTGCTGACCATCATCGCGGTCGTTGTCATCACCTTGCTGTGCATGCGCAGCAGGATGATCTCTTCCCGGGTGATGGTGGTTCTGACCGGTGTTTTCGTAGTCGGGATCACACTGTGCTTTATCTGGGCGGTTTTCTCCAACAAGAGCAGCATGGATCCGGCGTTCATCCCGGATAAGAGCGCCCTGTCACAGACGATGAGGATCGCGTTCATCTCACCCTGGGCCTTTATCGGATTTGAGAGCATCACCCATTCCGCGGAGGAGTTCAGTTTCAAAAAGGATAAACTGTTCCGCATCCTGGTGATCTCCGTGCTGACCTCGGCGGCTCTGTATATCTTTGTCACGCTCCTCAGCATCACCGCCTACCCGGAAGGCTGCAGCAGCTGGCTGGATTACATCCAGAACCGCGGCAGCTATTCCGGCATCGAGGGCCTGCCTGCTTTCTATGCTGCACAGCATTATCTGGGCAGCTTCGGCGTGGGAGTACTGATGGCATCGCTTCTGTGCCTGATCCTGACAAGCCTCATCGGCAACCTGCGCTCGCTTTCCAGGCTGTTCTATGCCGCTGCGCGGGATGATATCCTGCCGAGCCCCTTTGCCCAGCTCAACGACAAGCAGATTCCCGCAAATGCGATGATCCTGGTTGCCGCGCTGAGCATCCCTATGGCTTTTGTGGGACGTACGGCGATCGGCTGGATCGTGGACGTCACCACGCTCGGCGCGACGATGCTGTACGGCTTCGTTTCGGCCGCGACTTACAAGACGGCGAAAAAGTTGAAGAATACCAGGGAAAAGGTCACGGGCGCCATCGGCTTTTTAGTCATGCTGGTTTTCGGCATCTATCTGCTTTTCCCGCATCTCTTCGGGGATTCCCTGCTGGAGACGGAGACTTACATCCTCTTCATGGTGTGGACTGTCCTGGGATTCTTCTACTTCCGGTGGATCATTAAGAATGACCATTCCAGACGGTTCGGCAAAGCGATCATTGTCTGGATCGCCCTGCTGGCCTTGGTCGTCTTCATGGCGATGATCTGGTCCGGCCGGGTAGATGAACAGTCGACAAACGAGTCGGTTCATACTATACAGGAATATTATCACGGCCAGGCGGAGGAACCGCTTCAGACCATGGATGAGGAGCGGTTTATCCAGACGCAGATCAATCATATTCACACTGTTGATACGACCAATACGCTGATTATTACGATCCTGTTTGCACTCGCCCTCGCCGCGATGCTGATCAACCACCTGTCCATGGAGAAGTGGGAGAAGAAGGCGGTGGAGGAGCGGGACAAGGCGAAGGAGACCGCGTTCAAGGATCCCCTTACCGGAGCCAAGAGCAAGCACGCTTACCTTCTGAAGGAACAGGAGATGGACGCCTCGATTGCAGAGGGCAGGGCAAGGGACTTTGCCGTTGTCGTCTGTGACGTGAACGGCCTGAAAAAGATCAACGATACACTCGGGCACAAGGCAGGCGACGAGTATATACGCCAGGCATTCGTGATGATCTGCGACATTTTCCAGCACAGCCCGGTCTACCGCATCGGAGGTGATGAATTTGTCATTGCACTTTCGGGGCGTGATTTCGTGATCCGCAAAGAACTTGTCCTGGCCCTGCACGACCGCTCCGTGGAACATATTTCCAAGGGGGGCGTTGTGATCTCCGGGGGGCTTTCAGATTACATACCCGGTGAGGATCAGAATTTCCACACTGTGTTTGAGCGTGCGGACACTTTGATGTACGAGGAAAAGCAGCTGCTGAAAAGTCTCGGGGCTGTTACAAGAGATGATTCCGAAGAAGCGGCCAACCCTTCCGTTCCGATGGTGAACAGCCAGAGCGCGCTGAACGAAAAGCGATTTATTCTCATCGTGGAGGATGAGGATATCAATCTGATGATGCTGGGCAATATGCTCCAGGGGAATTATGACCTGCTGTATGCATCGGACGGAGCGGAGGCTCTCGAGCAGATCAGGGAGCATAAGGATGAGATCGCAATTGTCCTTCTGGATCTCCAGATGCCGCGCATGAACGGGCTGGAAGTCCTGAAGGTCATGAAAGAGGAAGCGGAGCTTGCCGACATCCCCGTCATCGTGATGACGGCCGACCAGAGCGCCGAGGTGGAGTGCCTGAAGCTCGGGGCTATGGACTTTATCCCGAAGCCGTATCCTTCTCCGGAGATCGTTCAGGCCAGAGTGACCAGATGTGTGGAGCTGTCCGAGAAGAGGAATATCATTCAGTCCACGGAACGGGATGCCGTCACGGGGCTTTACAACCTCAGCTATTTCCAGAACTACGTCAGGATGTATGACAGGCATTATACGGAAATGGCGATGGATGCCATCGTCGTGGATATAAACAGTTTCCATATGCTGAACGAGCGCTACGGAAAGCAGTACGGAGACGGTGTGCTTTCAAGGATCGGGAGGAGCATCCGCGAGCTTTCCCGCGAGGTGGGCGGTGTCAGCTGCCGCCACAGCGGAGATACTTTCTTTATCTACTGCCCGCACCTTGAGGATTACGATGCGGTGCTGGCGAAGATTTCTGAAGGAACCGGCGGGGAGGAAGCCTCCTCGGACAGAGTGCGGCTGCGCATGGGCGTTTACTCCGATGTCGACAAGGGAATCGAGATCGAGCGCCGCTTTGACTATGCGAAGATCGCGGCCAATACCGTCAGAAGCGGATATCGGAAAGCTGTCGGCATCTATGATAATGAGATGCACGAAGCCGAGCTGTTCCGGGAGCGCCTGCTTGAGGACTTCCGGCCGTCACTGGCAAACAACCGTTTCACCGTGTATTTCCAGCCCAAATATGATATCCGGCCGGACAAGCCCGTACTGTCAAGTGCGGAGGCCCTCGTCAGATGGGATCACCCCGAGCTTGGAATGATCAGCCCCGGCGTCTTTATTCCGCTGCTGGAAAACAACGGCATGATCCTGGAGCTTGACATGTTTGTCTGGCGCCAAACTGCCGCGCGGATCAGGGACTGGAAAGACCGCTTCGGCTATTCCGTGCCGGTGTCGGTGAACGTTTCGCGCATTGATATGCTGACGCCGAATCTTAAGGGGATATTCAATGACATCCTGACAGCGTACGGTCTGGATGCCGAGGACCTGATGCTCGAAATAACGGAATCGGCCTATACGGAAGATTCCGAGCAGGTCATCTCCACGGCACAGGAGCTTCGCGGCATGGGCCTCGGATTCCGCATCGAGATGGATGATTTCGGGACCGGCTATTCCTCTTTGGGAATGCTCACGCATCTGCCCATCGATGTGCTGAAACTGGATATCAGCTTCGTCCGCAGCGCTTTCGGCGAAAAGAGGGACGTGAGAATGATCGAGCTGATTATCGACATCGCGGATTATCTGCATGTGCCTGTAGTGGCGGAAGGCGTGGAGACCGAGGAGCAGTACCTGGTATTAAAGGCCATGGGCTGTGATTATGTGCAGGGGTACTATTTCTCCAAACCTGTGCCGGCTGAGGAATTTGATAAATTCCTGACAGAGCGCGGCGAGGATGGTGTCGAGATCGCACCTGCTGTCAGGAGAACGTATATGAGCATTTCCAATGCTCTGACCAGTGATTTTGAGAGCATCTTCTATGTGGATGTGGTTTCCGACCACTACCTTGAATTTTTCAGCGGCAAGGACGGTGATCTTGAGATCCGTCCGGGAGGGACAGACTTTTTCAAGGATGCCAGAGAGCGGATCCTTGACGGGGTGTGTGAAGAAGATGTTTCAGGAATACGGGAAGCGCTCAGCAAGTCCAGCCTGATCCGATGGATCAGCCAGGATGAAACGGGAGAGGTGTCGTACAGGCAGATGAAAGGCGGCACGCTGGTGCCGTACTCCCTGCAGGCAATAAAGACCAGAAGCAGTGATGACCATCACATCGTGATCGGCGTCAGGCCGGAATGACCGGCTGCTGTAAAGCAGCGGTTCATCCACACAGCCTCGCGGAGGACATCCATGAGAAAAAACAGAAACATACTTACAGGCGGTATCCGGCAAAAAGTTTTCGGCCTGCTGCTGATTACGCTCGTTCTGATCATCGTGACTTATACGGCGGTCTATTATTTCCAGTCAAAAAGAGTGGAGAAGCTGGTCAACGATACGTATGAAGCGCAGAAGCTGGTATATATAGAGAACGGTCTCGAGGACAGGTTCGAGGATATTCGGGACGGCGAAGTGGCTTCATTTCAGGGTGAAATGTTTCACGCGCAGAACATTCTCATTCTTCTCCTGGTATTTATTGTGGCTTTCGGGATGATATCCGCATACATCATCACAGGGCGGATCATCAGCCCGCTGAATGCCATTACCCGCAGGGTGGCCTCCCTCGGCGTCCGGAACAGGCAGTTCAAGATGGAGGATGCATACAGGACCGGAGATGAGATCGAGGTACTCGCTGAATCCTTCGCCAAACAGTCGGCGCGGACCATGCTGTATATAGACGAGATCAAAACTGTTACTGCGGAAAAAGAACGGATCGGAGCGGAGCTCGACATGGCGAAAAAGATCCAGGCCAGTCAGCTGCCCAGTCTGTTCCCGCCGTTTCCGGACCGGAATGAATTCAGCCTGTATGCCAGTATGACGCCGGCTAAGGAAGTAGGCGGTGATTTCTATGATTTCTTCATGATTGATCATGACCATATCGGTCTTGTCATGGCGGACGTGTCCGGGAAGGGCGTTCCGGCCGCGCTGCTGATGATGGTGGCCCGCGTACTCATTAAGTCCAGTCTTCAGAACGGCGATGAACCGGCAGAGGCGCTCGAGAACGTGAACAACCAGCTCTGTGAGGGCAATGAGGAAGGGTTTTTTGTGACCATGTGGGTTGCGGTGCTTGAGATCCCGACAGGAAAAGGACTCGCCGCAAACGCCGGTCATGAACATCCTGTGCTGCGCAGGGCCGGCGGCAGTTATGAGCTGGTAATCTACAACCACTCCATGCCGGTCGGCACCATGGAGGGTCTCCGGTTCAAACAGCATGAATTCTGCCTGAATCCGGGGGACAGCATCTTCGTGTACACTGACGGTGTCGCGGAAGCCACGAATGCAGAGAATGAACTGTACGGAACAGAGCGTATGCTGGACGCGCTTAATAAAGAGCCGGACGCGCAGCCGGAACAGGTTCTGACCAATGTAATGGATGATATCCACAGCTTTGTGGACGAAGCAGAGCAGTTTGACGATATCACCATGATGAGTTTCCGCTATCAGGGATAAAGACTAAATACAGGAGACCCGGATTATGAAAAAGCACAGGATCAGGAATGCACTGAAAGTAATAGGGGAAATCTTTATTCCGCTGCTCCCCGGCATCATATGCGCCGGACTGTGCGGGGCCTTCGCGTCTCTGATCAGCCAGGCGGTGCCGGACTACGCGGATAACAATATCTGGGCTTTCATATATCAGATCCTTTCGCTGATCAACACTTCCATGATGACCTATCTGACCGCATGGGCAGGCTACCGCGCGGCGGAACGTTTCGGAGGCACTCCTGTCTTAGGCGGTATGCTCGGTATGATTACTGCTCTGGACGGGATCAACAGGATTGCTGAGATCATGGGCCTCTATAACAGTGAGGTTCCTCTGGATTCGATTCTCCGCAGCGGAAAAGGCGGTGTGCTGGCCGTCATTGCAGGTGCCATCATGATCGCTTATGTGGAAAAAGCGATCCGCTCCTTCATGCCGGAATCGGTCGACGTGGTCTTTACGCCGCTGCTCACCATGCTTTTCTGTGTAATCCCTTATGTCATATTCATCATGCCGCTGTTCGGCTATGCCTCTGAAGGCATCGTATGGCTCTTCAGCAGAGCATGTCTGTCCGAGAACATCTTTATCCGGGCAGTCTCCGGCTACCTCGCCGCCGCTGCATTCCTGCCGTTGGTGGCAGCGGGAATGCATCACGGACTGGTGGCTCTTTACAGCGTTCAGCTCCAGGAGCTCGGCTGCGTCACGCTTTACCCCGCTCTCGCCATGGCGGGCGCGGGACAGGTGGGCGCGGCGATCGCACTGTGGAGAAAAGCGAGAAAGGCCGGAAATGCCGATCTTTGTTCGGTGATTGACGGAGCGCTGCCTGCGGGAATACTTGGTGTAGGGGAACCGCTTATCTACGGGGTCACGCTTCCTCTGGGAAAGCCTTTTCTGACAGCAGGACTGGGCGCAGGCTTCGGCGGTGCCTTCATCATGGTCACGCAGGTGGCCTCCACCACCTGGGGGCCTTCCGGTATTTTGGGGGCGTTTGTGATGACTGCAGGCCGGGGAGGTCCCGTGCGGAGCGTGATTCTTTACCTGATCGCCCTCGTTATCAGCTACATAGGAGGCTTTCTGATCACAAATGCTCTTTTCCGGGAAAAGGAGCTGCATTTTGAGACGAGTCTTACCGCTGAGCAGACCGCTTCGCTGCAAACCGCATTGTTTGCCCGTCTCAGCAGGAAGAAGACCCGGAAAATCCGGGCCGGGGAACCCATGACGACATCCGGCAGACGCGGTACGCGCAGCCTGCCTCTCACAGCTCCCGCAGACGGAGAAACCATCCCCATGAAGGAGATCCCTGATATTCTGTTTTCCTCGGGCGCCATCGGAAACTGCATCGGGATCATGCCGGAGAACGGCCATATTCTCGCTCCCTGCGACGGGATTGTCACCGAGATTGCCGACACGAACCACGCCCTGACCTTCCGGACGGATGAAGGCATGGAGATTCTCCTTTTAGTGGGTATCGATACTTTTACACTGAACAGTGACTGCCTCCGGCCCCTGGTCAAAGAGGGAGACACAGTCAAAGCGGGGCAGGGCGTGATGGAGGCCGATATCGACAGGATCTGCCGCGCCGGTTTATCTCCGATCATCATTACAGTCCTGTGCACCTGATTCGGGCGCGGGCTGAATCATTATAAAAGAAGGTGGAGCGGCATGCATTCACTTAAAACGAAAATTACGGCGGTGACCATAAGTGGGATTATCATCACTATGATAATTGCTGCTGTTTTCGGGATAGCTGCGATCAGGGGCATCGGTGAGAACAGCTCGGAGCAGATGCTGCTCCTGCTCTGTCAGGAAGGGCAGAAGAACATTGACGCAAGTCTGATGGATGCGGAACAGAATGTCGAGGCGATTTCCGCCTATGTGGAATCGGACCTGGACGGATTGGATGATCAGAAGCTGCAGGCACATCTGGACCGCGTCAGTGATATCTTCAAAAAGGTCCTGAACAAGACGAACGGCATTATCACGTATTATTACAGAATCGATCCGGCTGTTTCGACAGATGTGAAGGGCTTCTGGTTCGTCAATACGGACGGGGAAGGCTTTAAGGAGCATGAAGTGACGGACATTACGCAGTACGACACGGAGGACACTTCTCAGTTAGTCTGGTTTACCATTCCCAAAGCGACGGGTGAGCCCGTCTGGCTTCCACCGTATATTACAGATAACCTGGATGCAAAGGTCATTTCTTATAATACGCCGGTTTATCTGGACGGGAAGTTTGTCGGAGTAATCGGGATTGAAGTGGACTACTCCTTTATGGCCGGACAGGTAGACAATATTACCCTTTATGAAAACGGATATGCCTTTGTGGACGACGGAGAGGGAAAGCTCATCTATCATCCGCATATGAATGTTACGGTGATGGAAACACCTCCGGATGCTCCGGAAGGCATCGAAAGTAAGGATAGTCCTTTCCGGTACAATTACAAAGGCGTTGATAAAATGGCGGTCAGCCTTCCGCTGTGCAACGGAGACCGCCTGGTTGTTTCGGTTCCCCGCAAAGAAATCAATGCGCTCTGGCAGAGATGGATCATTTTGACCGTCGCCGCATTTGGAGTGCTTCTTATTGTGTTCATCATCTTTATCACGAGATTTGCCGGCAGGATCACAAAACCCCTGCAGGATCTCACGAAGGTGGCGGAGCAGATCGATGAAGGAAATTATGACTGTACGCTTGAATACAGCGGGGATGACGAGATCGGCATCCTGACGCGCACCTTCAGCCGTGTTACAGGAAATCTCAGGACCTATATTGCTGACCAGAATGAGCTGACCAGACAGCTGATGCTGCAGAAGGAATCCTTAAGTGCCCTGCTGGACAATATGCCGGCCATGAGCTTCTCCAAGGATGCGGAAACAGGTATTTATCTGACCTGCAATCAGGCATTTGCTGATAATTCAGACCTGAAAAGCCCGGGGGATGCGATCGGCCGCACAGATGCGCAAATTTTCAATCGCGAAACCGCGGAGCATTTTGTCGAGTGTGACCGCAAAGCGCTCTCCATGGACGGACCTTTTGTGTACTCCGAGACCATAAAGTCTTTTGACGGAACTCTGCGCTATCTTCAGACTACGAAGCTCAAGTATGTCGATCCGACGGGACGGCTGTGTATTATGGGCATATGTGTGGATGTGACGGATACGCAGGCCAAGGCGCAGGCAAACAGTATGATCACGGCCATGGCGGCGGACTACCGCGCCGTTTACTATGTCAATCTTGATGACAATGACGGAGTCTGTCACCGCGGTGACGGAAATGACCCGGATCACACACCGGTGGGCGTTCATTTTCCTTATCTCGAGCGGTTTACTTATTATGCCGACAACTATGTCACGGATATGTACCGGGAAGGCTTTAAGGACTTTATCAATCCGGACAATATCAGGGAACTCCTTTCCACGCAGCCGATCATCGCATATCGCTATCTGGTAAAGAGAGGGGATCGGGAATATTATGAAATGATAAGGGCAGCGGGAGTCCGACGCGCTGAAGAACGGGATGATCATATGGTTCACGCCATTGGTCTCGGCCTTACGGTAATCGATGCCGAGATGCGGGAGACCATGGCAAGAAACGATGCGCTGGCAGAGGCACTGTCCCTGGCAGAGGAAGCAAACAAAGCAAAGACCTCCTTCCTTTCCAGTATGAGCCATGAAATCCGCACACCGATGAACGCGATCATCGGGCTTGACACACTTGCCCTGCACGATGAAACGATCTCGGAGCAGACACGGGAATATCTGGAGAAAATCGGAGGGAGCGCCAGGCATCTGCTTGTTCTGATTAATGACATTCTGGATATGAGCCGCATCGAGTCGGGACGTCTTGTTCTGCGCAAGGAAGAGTTTTCCTTCAGCGCCATGCTGGAGCAGATCAACACAATGGTTATGTCCCAGTGCTCCGACAAGGGGCTGCATTATGAATGCCATATCCTGAGCCGCGTAGATGATTACTATATCGGTGATGATATGAAGCTGAAGGAAGTGATCATCAATATTCTTTCGAATGCGGTCAAGTTCACGGAAGCACCGGGCAATGTCGCTATGACCGTGGAAAAAACGGCGGAATTTGAAGACCAGTCCACGCTGATGTTCAGAATTAAGGATACCGGAATCGGCATGGACAAGGAATATATCCCTAAGATCTTTGAGCCCTTCTCCCAGGAGGACAGCAGTACAAAGAACAAATACGGGAGTACAGGACTTGGCATGGCAATCACGAAGAGCATCGTGGAAATGATGAACGGCACAATCAGCGTGGAGTCGGAGAAAGGGAAAGGATCGGAATTTACTGTTGTTGTGACACTGAAAAATGCCGCCGGAAGGGGAACGGACCAAGAGAGCGCGGTAGATACAAACCAGCTCAGGGTACTTGTAGTCGACGACGAGGAGATTCCTGCAGAGCACGCCAGAATGGTACTGGATGAAGCCGGGATCAGGGCAGACGTCTGTATGAGCGGGAAAGAAGCGCTGAGGATGCTCGAGGTGCAGCACCTGAAGCAGGAGCCGTACAATCTGGTGCTGCTGGACTGGAAGATGCCCGAGGAGGACGGAATCGACACGGCAAAGGAGATCAGGGCGCACTACAACAACGAGACCACCATCATCATCATGACAGCATATAACTGGGATGACATCATGGAGGAGGCTTTAGTCTCCGGAGTGGACGGCTTCCTTGCCAAGCCGCTGTTTGCTTCCAATGTAATCGCGGAATTTGAGAGAGCGGCAAACCGGAACAATATGAGCCTGTTTAAGGAGAAGAAACGGGCGGAGCTTGCCGGACGCCGCATCCTGCTGGCAGAGGATATCGAAATGAATGCGGAGATCATCATGGATGTCCTCGAGATGGAGGAGATGGAAGCGGACCATGCAGAAAACGGCAGGATTGCAGTCGAGATGTTCGAAAGCAGCACACCCGGAACCTATTCGGCCATCCTGATGGATATACGCATGCCTGAGATGGACGGACTGGAGGCAGCTGCGGCAATCAGGGCGCTTGACAGGGAAGATGCCAAAACGATTCCGATCATAGCCCTGACAGCAAATGCTTTTGATGAAGATGTACAAAGATCTTTGCAGGCGGGAATGAATGCACATCTCTCCAAACCGGTCGAACCGGATCATCTGTATCAGACTCTTGGCGAACTAATCTATGAAGCGGAAGAAGCGTCAATCGAATGAGGAACCGAAACGTGAGAAGTATAGTGAAGAAATCTGAAAGAAGGAATGTTTTATGCATTCAATAAAAACCAAGATAACTGCTATGACAGTCTGCGTCATCGTGGCGGCGATGGTCATCGCCACGGTTTTGGGCGTGACGGCCATACGGGACATCGGAAACCGTGATGCGCAGCAGACCCTGCTTTTGCTTTGCGAAACAGGGCAGAAAGATCTAAACTACTATTTTCAGAACGTGGAGCAGTCGGTAAAAACGGCTGCGGCCTATGTCGAATCCGATCTGAACGGGCTGGATGACGAAAGTCTTAAGGCCCATATGGAACGGGTCAGCGATGTTTTTCAGAAGCTGGCGCATAATACGAACGGCGTTCTGACCTATTATTACCGGATCGATCCGGAGGTCTCCCGGAACGTCAAAGGCTTCTGGTACGTTAATTCGGGTGACGGCGGTTTTCGGGAGCATGAGGTGACGGACATTTCCGCTTATGACACGGGGGACACCTCTACACTGGTCTGGTTCACTGTTCCGAAAGCGACCGGAGAGGGTGTCTGGCTGTCGCCGTATATTACGGAAAACCTGGAAGCCCGCGTCATTTCCTATAATGTTCCCGTATATCATGACGGACAGTTTATCGGTGTCATCGGTATTGAAATCGACTACTCCACGATGGCGGAAGTCGTGAACAATATCACTCTCTATGATAACGGATATGCTTTCCTCAATGACGAGGAGGGAAGTATTGTCTATCATCCTCAGATGGACGTCACGACTATGGAAGTGCAGCCAAAGGTGCCGGACGGACTTCTGAGCAATGACAAGTTTATCTGTTACAGCTATGACGGCGTGGACAAGCAGGCGGTCTGGCTTCCTTTAAGCAATGGAATGCGCCTGAACGTAACGGTTCCTGTTCAGGAGATCAATGCCGCCTGGCAAAAATGGAACATCCAGATTGCGATCTGGTTTGCCGTACTCCTTGTCATCTTTATCATAATCATCATGACTTTCACAGGGCGAATTACAGGGCCGCTTCAGAAGCTGACAAGAGCTGCGGAACAGATAAGTGAAGGCTATTATGATACCGAGCTGGATTATGACAAGAAGGACGAGGTCGGCGTTCTCACGGCTTCCTTCAGGAAGCTCATCCTGAATCTGAATATCTACATCAGGAACCTGAACGATATGGCCTATCTTGACGCGCTTACCGGAATCGGAAACAGACTGGCTTTAAGACGCGATTACGATTCCTATCTGGGACATGAAGTCACGGTAGTGATGCTGGATCTGAATGACTTCAAGCTGATCAACGACACCCGCGGCCATGAGGAAGGAGACCGCGTTCTTCAGGAAATCGGAAAACTGCTTGCAGATACTTTCGGAAAGGAATACTGCTACCGGTACGGCGGCGACGAATTCCTTGTTATCGTGCCGGATATTGAGAGCTCCAGGCTCAATGAAATGATAGAAAGCCTAAAACAGAACAGGCCTTTTATCGATGACACGGCCAGGGTGGATTTCTCCGTCGGATCTGTCCGCGCAGCGCTGACGGATACGGATATGCTGCGAAATCTCATCTCCAGCGCGGATGAGAAGATGTATGAAACAAAGAGGGATAAGAACCGCACAGCTGCGGCAGAGCGGGGAATACCGGGACAGCAGATGAGGGCTGCCGAATACTCGGTCGACGAGCTGAAAGAGTACCTGAAGGATATGTCGGAAAAGTACGCCCTCGCACGTGTGGTGGACCCGATCGAGTGCCGCATTATCGAACTTGAGGACGACGGCAGCATCAATATGAATGAAAGCTGCTACGGCATATGGAATTCTGAGCAGAAGTGCATTAACTGTTCCAGTGCCCTGGCCTGCAGGACCGGATGCCATCAGGAAAAGGCGGAGCATTTCAAGGACAACTATTACTTCGTTCAGTCAAATCCCGTAAAGCTGAAGCTCTCAAACGGCAGCTCCTATAATGCGGTTGTGGAACTGGTGAATGTCGAGAAAGAGAGCGATACGGCGGCAAACAACCGGGAGGCGGAAAATGTCGGCGCCAGAGCCGCTCATTACCTCGCACATCACGACAGCCTGACCAACGTCCTCAATGCAGATGCATTTTATGAGCTTGCCCGGGGAATGATCAAAGACAGCCCGGACAAATCATGGGCAATGATCACTTCTAATATTATGAACTTCAGGTTGGTAAACACTTTGTTTGGAGACCGGAAGGGAAATGAGGTTCTTGCCAAAACAGCGTCACTTCTGAGAGAGGTTTCGGAATCATCCAGAGGATTGTGCGGGAGACTCGGCTCAGACCAGTTTGCCGTGCTCATTCCGACGGGCACATACAGGGAAGAACGTCTGACAAACATAGCCCGGACACTGGCAGAGACCTATAACAGCGGAATATACAAGTTCCATATTCATTTTGGCGTCTACGAGACGGAGGACCCGTCCATTCCGGTATCCGTTATGTGCGGACGGGCAAATTCGGCGCTGCGCACGATACGGGAGGATCTGATCCGTACCGTGGCGTATTTCGATGATGCGATTCTTCAGAAGATCCTTATGGAACAGACTGTACTCGGCAGCTTTGACGAGGCTCTTGGCAGCGGGCAATTCAGAATGTATCTGCAGCCCCTGGTCAGGAACGACGGAAGTGTGACAGGAGCGGAGGCTTTGGCAAGATGGTTCAGGCCGGACGGCTCAATGATCATGCCGGGAGATTTTATTGAAACGCTCGAAACCGCAGGCCTTATCCATAAGCTCGACAGGCATATGTGGGAGCTTGCGGTGAAGCAGCTGAGCCTGTGGAAAGGAACCGATAAGCAGGATCTGACAATCTCCGTCAACGTTTCCGCGAAGGACTTTTACAATATCGACGTCGCCGGTGTGATGACAGAACTCGTCGACAGGTATGGTGTGGACAGCCGTAAGCTCAGACTGGAGATCACGGAAACAGCGTTTCTGGGCAAGCCGGATGAATACGAAAGCATTGTGACGGGGCTCCGTCAGAAGGGCTTCCTTGTGGAGATCGATGATTTCGGAAAAGACAATTCGACACTCAGCTTCCTGAAGGACATAAAAGCTGACGTGCTGAAAATCGATATGAGCTTCCTGC
>CACZQS010000196.1 GCA_902783325.1 uncultured Lachnospiraceae bacterium | reverse complement strand
TATACGACGGAAGATACTGTGGAGATTAACACTCACGGCGGACCTTATGTCATGCAGCGGGTGCTTGAGCTTGTATTAAAAAATGGCGCCCGTCCGGCTCAGCCGGGAGAATTCACGAAGAGAGCTTTTCTGGGAGGCAGAATTGATCTGACTGAAGCGGAGGCCGTGATGGATGTCATCAGCGCGAAGAGTGAAGACGCTCTTCGAAGCTCCATGATGCAGCTTTCCGGATCCATCCGCTCGGTTATTACGAAGCAGAGACAGATCCTTATCGAAGAGCTCGCTTATATAGAGGCGGCACTGGATGATCCGGAGCATTATGAATTGAATTCTTACGGAGAAGAGCTTCTGAAAAAGCTTCTTCCCGTAGAAGCGAAGCTGAGACAGCTCTCCGACAGCTTTGGTGAAGGGCGGCTCATGCGCGAAGGAATTCTGACCGTCATCCTGGGCAAACCGAATGCGGGAAAATCTTCTCTCCTGAATGCGATTCTTAAAGAGGACCGCGCAATTGTGACGGAGATTGAAGGAACAACGCGGGATATTCTGGAGGAGCAGGTGCGTCTGGGCTCTTTGAGTCTCAGGATTATCGACACCGCGGGAATCCGGGATGCCAGAGACAAAATCGAGCAGATCGGGATCGGCCGCTCAAAAGAGTATGCGTCCCGGGCTGATCTGATTCTGGCAGTTTTTGATTCCGCAAGGGCTCTGGATGAAAACGACCGGGAAATCCTCTCTCTGATTAAGGACCGCCAGGCATTGATCCTTCTTAATAAATCGGATCTTCCCGCGGCTGTTACACCGGAGATGCTTAAGGAAATTTCCGGTCAGGAGGATCTGCCGATCTTAAGTATATCCGCGAAGGAACAACTGGGTTTGGAGCAGATTGAGGAGGAGATACGCTCACTCTTCTTTAAGGGAAAGCTGTATCTGAATGAAGAAGCAGTGATCACCAATGCCAGGCACAAAAGTGCACTTGATGCCGCTCTTTCTTCACTCGATCTTGTGAAGGAGAGTATCCGTCAGGGAATGCCTGAGGATTTTTATTCCATTGACCTTATGGATGCGTATAAGCGTCTGGGAGAAATCATCGGCGAGGATGTGGATGACGATCTCGCAGACACCATTTTTTCGAAATTCTGCATGGGAAAATGAAGGGAGCTGCCATGAGAAAGCTGATTGGCGCAATATTGACTGCAGGAATTCTTCTTATTGCCGGGGGCTGTGCGGCGACGCAGATCCCGGTTGTAGGACAGATGTCTCCGACTCCCATACCTACCGAGACTCCTACAGAAAAACTTACTCCTGTACCGACATCTACACCGACACCGATTGCGATCATCACGACAGCGCCGATCGCAGAGGAGACGCCTCTCCCTGTTTCTCTTACTCCGGTTCTGGAAGCAGATGATCATCTGAAGACCATCGGTGAAAAGCAGGAGGGAGACAGTGTTTTCCGGGTAAAGATTGTGAACGGAACCGGCCTGCCGATCAAGCGCTTCCGGATTATTTCCATGCTGGCTTCCTATTACGGAGATGAATCCAATTACCTCAATCTTCTGCAGGACGGGGATGTCTTTACGGATAAGGAGGAACGGATTCTTTATTATAATACGGCAGACGACCCTTCCAATGATTCCGGTGAAAAGCATTATAACCTGCAGCTGACATTTGCGGATGACACCGGGTATGTGCTGACGGACGTGCCGTTTTCCGATATGGAAGAAGGCGTGATGTATCTGGAGGATCAGATCGTTTACTTCGACTATTTGTCCAAATCCACAGGGCAGCAGATTTCGACGAAGAGCGATGAGCTCACTCATCTGAGCAACCGCCAGGAAGCGGAGAAAAACAACCTGGAAAACGGCCGCTATGATGAGGAAGATGACTGGCATAACGAAGAAAATGAAGACCGCTATGAAGATGAGGACCGTTATGACGAAGACCGCTATGATGACGAAGATCATTATGACGAATATGACGGCGGGGATGAATATGACGGCCGCGGGGATGATGAATACGACGAGGAGTGATCCGGATACTTATGACTCAAAATGGCGTAAGGCACAGTATAACAGAACAATATGATGTAGTGGTCATCGGGGGCGGCCATGCCGGATGTGAAGCGGCGCTTGCCTGCGCGAGACTGAATCTTGAGACGATTCTGTTCACGGTCAGTGTCGAATCGATTGCCCTCATGCCCTGCAATCCGAATATAGGAGGCAGCTCCAAGGGGCATCTGGTCAGGGAAATTGACGCACTTGGCGGAGAGATGGCAAAGAACATCGATAAAACATTTATCCAGTCCAAGATGCTGAATCAGTCGAAGGGACCTGCGGTGCATTCACTAAGGGCACAGGCGGATAAATCCGCATACACATATGAGATGCGCCGGGTGCTTGAAAATCAGGATCATCTTACAATCCGTCAGCAGGAAGTGGCGGAACTGATTACGGAGAAGGATCTTCGTGATCGTCCTGAGGATTATCCGGAATCAGAAAATACCTTAAAACAAATATATTCTGAAAATAAACAATATGCAAGTTTAAAAACAGATAATAACAGTAATTGTTCTGGTTCAGTGACGCTATTCACAAAACACACCGGAAATCCGGTGGATAATGTGGATAAATCCGATGTGATAAGAGGAATCCGGACAATTTCCGGTGCGGTTTATTATGCAAAGGCAGTAATTCTGTGTACGGGAGTTTATCTGAAAGCCAGGTGCATTTACGGAGATGTGAGTAATTATACGGGACCGAACGGACTCATGCCTGCAAATCATCTCTCGGATTCTCTTGAGAAGCACGGCATCCGCCTGGTACGTTTCAAGACCGGTACTCCGGCCAGAATTGACGGACGTTCCATAGATTTTTCCAAATGTACACCTCAAAAAGGTGATGACCGTGTAGTTCCTTTTTCATTTTCAACGGACCCTGAGAGTGTGCAGATCCCGCAGAGATTGTGCTATCTTACCTATACCAATCCGGAAACGCACCGCATCATCCGGGAGAACATAGACCGCTCTCCTCTTTATGGAGGAGTGATTCATGCGACCGGTCCGCGGTACTGCCCTTCTATTGAAGACAAGGTGATGAAATTTGCGGAGAAAGACAGGCACCAGGTCTTCATTGAGCCGGAAGGAAATTATACGAATGAGATGTATATCGACGGCATGAGCAGCTCTATGCCTGAGGATGTACAGTACGCGATGTACCGCAGTGTTCCCGGTCTTGAAAATGCGAAGATTGTCCGCTGTGCCTATGCCATAGAATATGACTGTCTTGCTCCTAAGCAGCTGAAACCGACCCTGGAATTTCATGGGATAAAAGGCCTGTATTCGGGAGGACAGTTCAATGGCAGCTCCGGATATGAAGAGGCGGCGGCCCAGGGACTTATTGCCGGGATCAATGCGGCCCAGTCCATCTTCGGAAAGGAAGAACTCGTACTGCTTCGTTCGGAAGCTTATATCGGAGTCCTGATCGATGATCTGGTGACAAAAGAAAACTTCGAGCCTTACCGTATGATGACAAGCCGTGCCGAGTACCGGCTGCTCCTACGTCAGGACAATGCGGACCTCAGACTCCGCCGGTACGGGTACAGGGCCGGACTTGTCTCGGAGGAAGAAATGGACCGCACTCTCCGCAAGGAAGAGGAAATAAAAAAAGAGATAGAAAGAGTCAGCCGCGTTCATGTGGGAACAGGTGAGAAGGTGCAGGCACTGCTTGAGGAGTATGGAAGCACCCCGCTCGAATCCGGCGCCTCTTTGATGGAACTGATCCGCCGTCCTGAACTCAGTTATGATGTCCTCGCTCCGATTGACCCGGAGCGGCCTCAGCTCAAAGCCGATGTGAGGGAGCAGGTTAATATTGAAATCAAGTATGCCGGATACATAGAGCGGCAGAAGAAGCAGGTAAAACAGTTCGAGAAGATGGAGGTTCGAAAGATACCGGAGGAACTAAATTATGACAATGTTCCTTCCCTTCGTCTGGAAGCGAGACAGAAGCTGAAGGAATTCCGTCCCTCCAGTATCGGACAGGCAGCCCGGATCGCCGGAGTGAGTCCCGCGGACATCTCGGTTCTGCTGGTATACCTTAAAAGCGGAAAACAATGAGAACTATATTTTTGTGAGCACGGAAACTCAACCGCAAGATGGAGGATGCAGGATGTCCTTTTATGATACAAAGCTTCCCGAATCCGCAGAAAATCTATCCGAGGGAGACCGGATCCGGATGATTTTGAGTACTCTGTCCGGATTGGGCTTTGAGATAAGTGAAGAACAGGCCGGACGGTTTGCCCGCTATTATGATATGCTCGTTGAGAAAAATAAGGTGATGAATCTCACGAGGATAACAGACTTCCGGGATGCCCTGGAAAAACACTTTGCGGACAGTCTGATGATTGCCGGATATTTGGATATGAAGAAGGTAACGAGTATACTGGATCTTGGGTCCGGAGCAGGGTTTCCCGGAATTCCTCTCAAGATCATGTATCCGGATATCGATGTCCTCATGATCGATTCTGTCGGAAAGAAGATGCAGTTTGTCTCAGATGTGATTTCGGATCTGGGACTGGAGGGGGCGTCGGCCATGCATGTGAGAGCCGAAGATCTGGCAAGAGATAAGAATTATCGTGAGCAATATGACCTTTGTGTATCACGTGCGGTTGCCAATCTGAGCACTCTTTCCGAATACTGTCTTCCATTCGTAAAAAAAGGGGGAACATTTGCAGCCTATAAAGCCGCGAATTGCGAAGAAGAGGTTCTCGCCTCCGGAGGTGCGGTTCGAAAGCTCGGCGGGGGACAGGTGAAAACAGAACGGTTTGATTTGTTTGAAATGGGGAGGGCGATTGTGCTTTGTCAAAAGCTAAGACCGACGCCAGGGATCTATCCCCGCAAGGCCGGAGTGCCGGCGAAGTCACCATTGGCATAAAATATAGTAAGTGTTCTGATGTTTCACGTGAAACATATAATAGAATGTTTCACGTGAAACATATTTTTGCATTTCAATCACAGAAATGTCGTGCTATAATAGCAACTACCCGGCTGTTTTCGGGACAAGAATGGTATATTATAAAGGAACATGCAGTATATGGGAAAAGTAGTTGCAATATCAAACCAAAAAGGCGGAGTCGGCAAGTCCACTACAGCTATAAATCTGTCCGCTTGTCTGTCAGAGCGCCAGAAGAAGGTCCTTCTGGTGGATCTGGATCCGCAGGGGAATACATCAAGCGGTCTGGGTGTAGATCGTGAGCAGACAGGGAATACGGTCTATGAACTTCTGATCGGACAGGCAAGTGCAAGACACTGCACCGTGCAGACAAAGTTCGGGAAGCTGTACATTGTTCCGTCCAACGTGGAGCTTGCGGGAGCGGAAATTGAACTCATGGAATTTGAAAATCGGGAATTTCTGTTGCGGAACGCCCTGGAACCGGTGCGGGAACAATACGATTATATTCTTATTGACTGTCCTCCCTCCCTGTCTATCCTGACTCTGAATGCACTTACTGCAGCGGACAGCGTACTGATCCCGGTTCAATGTGAATATTATGCACTGGAAGGTCTCACACAATTAATGAAGACGATCTATCTTGTTCAGGAGCGGCTGAATGCTGACTTGAAGATAAACGGTATCGTGTTTACTATGTATGATGCACGAACTAACCTCTCATCAGATGTTGTGGAGAACGTGAAGAGTAATCTGGATGTATATACTTATGAGAGTATGATTCCAAGAAATGTACGCCTTGCAGAATCGCCGAGCTACGGTTTGCCGATTATAAAATATGACACGCACTCAACCGGCGCGAAGAAATACAGAGAACTGGCAGTGGAGTTTATCAGGAGGAGGAAGATCTGATGGCAAAACGTGGTCTGGGAAGAGGTCTGGATGCCCTGATTCCCGACAGGAAACCTTCAAAACCGGCTGACAGCAGTGATGCGGCTGAAAAGAGAGAAACAAAGAAAGCAGCGTCCGGGAAAACCACAGATCGAAAAAAAACATCCGGAAAAGCAGCTGCCGAAACAAATGCTTCCTCTGAGGCGGAAAACACAGAGTTAGAGATATTAAACACAAATAGCGACAATGTTGTCCGCATGAAAATCTCTCTTGTGGAACCGAATCGCGATCAGCCGAGAAAGTATTTTGACGATGAGGCGATTTCCGAACTGGCAGACTCCGTCCGGCAGTTCGGAATCATTCAGCCGCTTCTTGTTCAGAAGAAGGATGATTACTATGAGATCATCGCCGGAGAGCGCAGATGGAGAGCTGCCCAGAAAGCCGGATTGAAGGAAGTTCCTGTTATCGTGAGGGAGTTTTCAAATCAGGAAGCGGTGGAGGTTTCGCTGATTGAAAATATCCAAAGGGAAGACCTCAATCCGATTGAAGAAGCAAAAGCTTATGAGAGACTCGTGAAAGAATACGGGCTGAGTCAGGAAGATGTGGCAGGCCGTGTGTCGAAGAGCAGGTCTGCTGTTACGAATTCCATGAGGCTTCTGAAACTGGAGGAGTCCATTCAGAAGATGGTGGAGACCGGTGAGATAACAGAAGGACATGCGAGAGCCATTCTTGGCATAACAGATCCCAAAATACAGAAGGATATTGCAGAGGCTGTCGCCAAAGAGCATCTTTCCGTCAGACAAACCGAAAAGATGGTCCGGGAGTCTTCCGGCGGGAAGAAGACGAGGCAGAAAAAAACAAATGACTTTGACGAGACGCTTCTTTTTGACCTTTCGGAAAAACTGAAGGCAGCGCTGGGAACAAAGGTTGTGATCCGGCCCGGAGGAAAGAAGGGCGGAAAGATAGAAATAGACTATTATTCGGATGATGAACTGGACAGACTCTATGAATTGCTTCGGTCTGTGCGCTGACAGAGGTACCAGCGGTCTTAAAGGAAGACGAAAGGAGCAGGATGGGAGGAGTATTTAATTCTATGGGAATTGATGCAGGAGTGATCTTGATCGTCCTTCTCGTATTGGAGATTTTTCTTGTTCTGGCTGTATTTGTTATGGCGGGCAGGATGAGAAGGTTAAACGCAAAGTATGCGAGTTTTATGAAGGGACAAAACGGAAGCTCCCTCGAGAAAGACATCAGTAAGCGAATCGGCAAGATCGACAAGTATGCGCAGAATTTTGGTGCACTGGATGATTCGATTCTTGCGATGCAGGAAATGATGGCGCACAGTGTCCACAAATATGGAATCGTAAAATACGATGCTTTTGATGATGTGGGCGGAAAACTGAGTTTCGTATTGGCTTTGCTCGATGATATGGATACAGGGTTTGTCCTGAATGCGGTTCACAGCAGAGAGAATTGTTTCCTATATATTAAGGAAATCATGAAGGGAGAATCCTATATCATGCTGAGCAATGAGGAAGTCGAGGCGCTGAGAATCGCCAAGCGTTACGGAAATGACGAGCTGTTGGAAGAGTAAAGGCAACTGTTTAAGGTCAGCACATTCGCAGGGAAAAATGATTGTGACAGAAGATGACCTTAAATAGTAACAAACATAATAAAAGAGGAGTATAGTGACATGATTGATATCAGGTTTCTCAGAGAAAATGCAGAGACGGTCAGAGAGAATATCAGGAAAAAGTTTGAAGACCATAAGCTTCCGCTGGTGGATGAAGTAATTGACCTGGATAAGAGAAACAGGGAGATTAAACAGGAAGTTCAATCGCTGCAGGCGGAGAGAAATACGACCTCAAAACTCATCGGCAAGCTGATGAAGGAGGGAAAGAAAGAAGAGGCGATGGCGATCAAGGAAGAGATCGCCAAAAAAGGATCCCGGATTGACGAGCTCGAGGCAGAAGAAAAAACCGTCGAGGAAGAAATCCGGAAGCGTATGATGGTGATCCCCCAGATTATCGATCCGTCTGTCCCGATCGGAAAGGACGATTCGGAAAATGTGGAGATCGAAAAATTCGGTGATCCGGTCGTGCCGGATTTTGAAATCCCGTATCACACGGAGATCATGGGCCGCTTTGGGGGAATCGATCTCGATGCCGCCGGCCGGGTGGCGGGAAACGGCTTCTACTATCTGATCGGAGATATTGCGAGACTTCACTCTGCCGTGATCAGCTACGCGCGTGACTTCATGATTGACAGAGGCTTTACTTATGTCGTACCGCCGTTCATGATCCGGAGCAATGTCGTCACGGGCGTGATGAGCTTTGATGAGATGGACGCGATGATGTATAAGATCGAGGGAGAAGATCTCTATCTCATCGGCACTTCGGAGCACAGTATGATCGGACGGTTTATCGACCAGATGGTGCCGGAGTCATCTCTTCCGCTGACACTGACCAGCTATTCACCTTGCTTCCGCAAGGAGAAGGGCGCTCACGGAATCGAAGAAAGAGGCGTATACCGCATTCATCAGTTCGAGAAGCAGGAAATGATCGTTGTGTGCAAACCGGAAGACAGTCCGTATTGGTTTGACCAGCTCTGGAAAAACACAGTGGATCTGTTCCGCTCCATGGAGATTCCTGTGAGGACGCTGGAATGCTGTTCCGGTGACCTCGCGGATCTCAAAGTGAAATCTCTTGACGTGGAGGCATGGTCACCCCGTCAGAAAAAATATTTTGAAGTGGGGTCCTGCTCGAATCTCGGGGATGCCCAGGCCCGCCGCCTGAAGATCCGGGTAAAGGGAGAGGACGGGCAGAAATATCTCGCCCATACATTGAATAATACGGTTGTTGCTCCGCCCAGAATGCTGATCGCATTCCTGGAGAACCATCTGCAGTCTGACGGCAGTGTCACGATCCCGGAGGTTCTTCGCCCTTATATGGGAGGGAAGGAGATTCTGATCCCAAACGATAAAGCGTAAATTCTGAGTGTATATTCAGCCACGTGGAAATGACATCGAAAGGAGGGCGCTGTGCACAGTTACTATGAAGCGATCGGCCTGAGCCGCATCAAGAGCGCGAAAGCGTCCGAACGGCTGATCCGGGATACCATCATGAATTTTGATGTGCGTAATATTTTCAAAAATGAAAATGATCTCGTACATGGTGAATTCACAAAATACTATGCTCCTGATCTCGGGGTGACGGTCTGCGGGGAATTCGATGACAAAGGAAGTTTTCATCCCGAGTATTCCTTTCCTGTTTACCGGGCGCGGACGGTCAGTATGAAACAGCTTGTCGATTATGAGAAGCACTCCTACAATGACTCCGTCGGAGGGATATGTGAAGATCCCCGGATCGGGACGACGATTATATTCTACTTATCAAATTACGCGGAATATATGATCAGGAAGAACCAGGGCACACTGAGAAATGAACCCGTGCAGGTCTGCTTTTCGGCCCTGGCAAAATCGGGGACGGTTCTTCTTCCGATCTATAAGACCGCGAAGGAAGAAGAGGACGGACTGCGCGCGAGGGAGGAATATCTCCGTCTGGTTTCCAATGCCCGCGAGGGAGATGAAGAGGCCATTGAAGCACTGACGGCCGATGACATGAACAACTACAATATTCTTGCCAAGCGCGTGCAGCAGGAAGATATTCTGTCGATTGTGGACACTTATTTCCAGCCGTACGGGATAGAGTGCGAGATTTATAATATCTGCGGAAATATTATCTCCTGTGAGAAGGAAGAAAATGTGTACACAGGAGAGAATGTCTGGAAGATGCAGATCGAATCCTGCGACGTTTTCTTTGACCTTTGCATCAACGAGAACAGTATCGAAGGCGAGCCTATGGAGGGCGGTAGATTCCGCGGGGTCATATGGCTCCAGGGTGCCGTGGATTATCAGGAAAACAGGTAGAATGAATAAGATCGGAAAAGTAAACTTAGGTGTATTTCCTACACCTGTTCAGAAGCTGGAAAATATCAGCGCAATCCTGAAAACCAATGTCTATATAAAGAGGGATGATCTTACCGGCATCGGTCTGGGAGGAAATAAAATCCGGAAGCTTGAATATCTCCTTGCGGATGCAAAAGCGCAGGGGGCGCAGATTGTGTTTACCACAGGGGGTGCCCAGTCGAATCACGCGATGCTGACAGCGGCCTGTGCAAATAAGCTCGGTATGAGGCCGATTCTGATTCTGAAAAACCGCGGTGTGACAAAACCGCTTGGAAATCTGCTGCTGGAATCCCTCATGGGAACAGAAGTGATCTTTATGGATACCGGGGACTATGCCGATATCTATGAGGAGATGGACAGAATCGGCAGGCGGGAAGGTGTTCCCTATTACAAGATCCCATGCGGCGGATCCAATGCGCTTGGGACCTGCGGTTATGTGGACTGCGCCAGGGAGATCAGCGGGCAGGGAATTCATTTCGATTCGATCGTGTGCGCGGAGGGCAGTGGCGGAACGATGGCAGGGCTCGCCCTGGGGGCAAAGCTGTACATGCCCGGAACATCGGTTTACGGGATGATGGTGGACACTGATCCGTTTGATCAGATTACGCCGGAACTGATGCGCGGGGCCAAAGAACTGCTTGGTGTGGATATAGAGATTACCCCGGACGGCGTGTTCTATCAGGACGTGTGCGGTCCCGGCTACGCAATACCGTCTCAGGAAGGAAATGCCGCCATTTCCATGATGGCGAAAGAAGAAGGTCTGTTCCTTGATCCCGTGTACACCGGCAAGGCTTTCGGCGGACTCATAAAAATGGCTCGGGAAGGCGCGTTTCGTGAGACGGACAATGTTCTGTTCGTCCACACCGGCGGAGCCGGCGGGCTGTTTGCAGTTCTGGATCAAAGTTAAAAAATATAAAAAAGAACGGGAGCAAGTGCATTTGACAGCATCTGCTTCCCGCTCTTTTTTATTTGTACTCTACGATGCTTTTTTTACAAGCGCTTCCAGCTGTTCGTAGGTAAGTGTGGTCTGCGCTTTATAAATAATCTCTCCGTTCTTATTGAGAACGATAGTCGACGGCAGGGCATCCGATACGCCGAGCAGGGGATAGATCCCTTTCTCTTTGCTGTCAAGTGCGAAGTCCAGATGCGTCCAGCCTTGCTTCTCGATAAACTCCGGAGCCTTTTTTGTGCCGGCTCTGTGGTGAATGGCCAGGACTTCCACGTTCGGATATGCCTCTTTCAGCTGCTCGAAATACGGGAGCTCTTCGACGCAGGGCGTACAGGTCGTTCCCCAGAAATTGAGGACCACAACTTTGCCGCGGTAATCCGCCAGATGGAAGTTCCCGCCGCTTACAAGCTCCGTCTCAAAGTCGGGAAGGATTTCTCCCTCCTCCGTACCGATCACCGCGTTTGCAGCCGGTTTCCCGGAAGAAGCCGTTTCGGATTCGGATCTTACCGTTTCGCCGGACGCCGCCGCAGATTCTGCTTCTGAAACAGCAGCAGTTTCTGGTTCTGACAGAACGGACTGAGTCGTTTCTGTTTCGTTTATGATTTCCGCACCGGCTGCTGCCGTGGACTGTGCCGCGGCTGCCTCCTTTTGGGGCTCGATCAGGTTAAACCACAACAGGGCAAATACCAGCAAAGCGAGTGCGGCGCCCCAGATAATTCTTCCTATGGTTCTGCGTTTTCTGACTGCAGCTTCCGGTTCCGCGTTCGGCAATGCGTTTGGTACTGTGTTTGGTATTGTGTTTGGTTCAGCACCTGGTTCTGCATCCGCTTTTGCGTTCGGTCTGACGGCCGGTCCTGCCAGAGTGATCGATCCTGCCTTCAGGGAAATGGCGCCCTGCGAGCAATTGCCTATGCATTTTCCGCAGGAGATGCATTCGTGGTCTCCCACATGTTTCACGTCCATGTAACACTTCCGCACACAGAGTCCGCAGCCGTTGCAGCGATCTGTATTTACCTTAACCCCGATCACGGAGAATCTGTTGAAGAATCCGTAGATCGCTCCGAGAGGGCAGATAAAACGGCAGAATGTGCGATAGCAGAATGCGCAGGCGAGTCCTATGATCAGCATGATTACCCATTTGCGGGTAAAGAGAATTCCCAGCTGGTAGAATGAGGTGCTGTTGACTTCGTTCTGCAGGAGTCCCACGGCTCCTTCCAGTGTTCCGGCGGGACAAATGTATTTACAGAAACCCGGATAGGGAATCCCTTTGCTGATTCCGTACCAAACAGGAATCGCAATCGCGAATACAGCAAGGAATACGTACTTCAGATAACTGAGTAATCTTGTGATTCTGCTCTTTTTAATCTTCGGAACAGGGATCTTATGCAGTATTTCCTGGATGAGTCCCAGAGGACACAGCCAGCCGCAGATCGTCCTGCCGAGTATCACTCCGAATAGAGCCAGGATGCCGAGAACATACCAGGGAGCGGTGTGGCCCGCGGCATTTAATGCATTCTGAAGTGATCCGAGAGGACAGCTCGCTATTGCTCCCGGACAGGAATAGCAGTTGAAGCCAGGGACACAGACAGACTTCAGCGGTCCGGAATAAATGTGCCCGTCGATAAATCCTTTCAGATTGGCGTTATACAGCAGTGCGGCATACAGCTGCACCAGTTTTCTTTTCTTATCCAAGTCCAACACACTCCGTACAGATTGATGCGCCTTTGGCGAACATGTCGTCCAGGCCTCCGTTTAAGACGCCCAGCACGATCAGGACAACAGCTGCGATCAGAATCACAAGCCGCAGAATAACTGTCCTGCAGCTCGCAGCAGCGGGCACCGCTTTCTTTACAGACTCCTTGAGATCAAAGACCTTCAGCGCTGCCGGCTTGTCTGCCGTTTCGTCTTTGATACCCAGGATCCATCCCGCAACAATAAATGCGAGTGTTCCTGCCATCAGGGGCAGGAGGGGCAGAAGAGCTGCTCCGACCTTTTCCCTGGTATAGATATAATAGAAGAGATCTCCGGAGGCCCGGACAGCGGCCCCCTGGACGTACATGCGGATTGCGGAGCCAGCCAGAAGGGCGGCCGTCAGAGCGCACAGTACAGATACGATGATCATATAGAGCTTTTTTCTGGTCATAATGGTCAACCTCTGGATCAAAAAGGTTTATGCAGCTGCGTCAATTTGTGCGCTGCATTGAT
>CACZQS010000195.1 GCA_902783325.1 uncultured Lachnospiraceae bacterium | reverse complement strand
ATCATCTTCAGTGTTTCCATACCGAAGAAGTCATCGATATCACGCTTGTTAACCGTGATCTTGCCTGTACCGGCGGAGAGGTACACTCTTGCGACAGAACTTTTTCTTCTACCTGTTCCATAAAACTTTTCGCTTGCCAACTTCGTACCCTCCTATCAGAATTTCAGCGTCAGCGCTTCCGGCTTCTGCGCGGCATGCGGATGCTCCGGACCTGCATAGACGTGAAGCTTCTTGAACATCTTGTCGCCGAGTGCGCCGTGAGGAACCATGCCGCGGACAGCATGCTCCACTACGAATTCCGGCTTCTTGGCCAGCATCTCGCGCATCTTCGTATACTTTGCTCCGCCGACATACTCAGAGTGACGGAAGTAAATCTTCTGATCAAGCTTCTGACCGCTGACAGCGATCTTCTCAGCGTTGATGATGATGACATAATCGCCTGTATCCACATACGGCGTATAGATCGGCTTATTTTTGCCTCTCAGGATTTTGGCGGCTTCGGAAGCGAGCCGGCCAAGCGGCACATCTGTCGCGTCGATCACATACCACTTGCGCTCGACGTCTTCCGCCTTAGCCATAAATGTTCCCATGGAATAACCTCCCTAGAATAACAATCATTGTTGCGATATAATGAAATGTCCGCTTAGGGATTTCCACTGATCCCGCGGAGCCGCATCCGCCGAACCGGGGCAGGCCGGTCAAATGCGCAAAAAAACTAACGACTTGGGATGTCGCACTTGGGTATTATAAGCGTTTCTTCAAGTCCGTGTCAACAGCATTTCCGCAAAAAATCGCGGATACTGGACAAATATTTCATTTTACATATAATATGTAGAAGCAGCATTACTATTCACGGACTGTCTGTAATGAGGTCCTGATTAAGATGAGGTCTGTGAAACAGGGAGTATAGAAGGGGAGGATGCATATGTCCGAGAATCACAATAAGAATCGAAACAATGTCACCTCGACCGTGCTGGGAATCTGTGCGGTCGCTGTCGTCTGCCTCATCGTCTATCTTCTGGGGAGAACAGGAGTGATCCGCTTAAGCGGAACCCAGGACCAGGCTGCCGCAAGGGTGGAAAGAACCGCTTCCGGCACGGTTTCCGCTGTCGAATCAGAAGCGGCAGTACTGCCCGCCATCACAGACAAGAAGGCGAAGAGCGAATCCGCCTCTCCCGCGTCCGCGGAAACACCGACGCCCGCGGCTACTGAGACGCCGACGCCGACACCCACGGAAACACCTACACCGACGCCCACACCCACACCGACTGAGGCTCCGCCCGCGGAAGTGACCATGTTCACGACAGACGGCGTCAACGTCCGGGCAGGGGCGAGTACCGATACGGAGATCCTGGGCAAGATGCTCGCCGGGTCTGCCGTCACCGTCACCGGCACGGAAGGCGACTGGACCATCATCGATTATAACGGCCAGAAGGCTTATATCAAGAGCGAGTTCCTCGATGAAATCAAAACAGATTTCAAGCAGGACTGGGACTTAAGCGAGCTCTCCGACGAGTCCTGTGATTTCGGTTTTGCCCAGGCGAACCGCGACGAGAACAACGTTCCCACCGACTGGACCTGGTACGAGGACAAGTGGGGCCAGTTCAACGTCGACTGGATCCAGGACACGAGCAAGAATATCATCTATCTCACGATGGACGAAGGCTTTGAAAATGACACCACGGCAGGCATCCTGGATGTCCTCAAGGAAAAAGACGTAAAGGCGGTCTTCTTCCTCACCAAATACTTCGTAGACGAGATGCCCGATATGGTGCAGCGCATGATCGACGAGGGGCATCAGCTCGGCAACCACACCTGCACGCATCCGCGCATGCCTTCCCTCTCCATCGAGGAGCAGACAGACCAGATCGAGACGCTGCAGGATCTGGTCAAGGACAAATTCGGTTACGACATGAAATACTTCCGCTATCCGGAGGGGGCGTACAGCTCGCAGTCGCTGGGTCTTGTGAACAACCTCGGCCTCAAGCCGGTCTTCTGGTCCTACGCCTACAACGACTACTCGGACGAGCAGCCCGATGTCGAGGAATCTCTCTGGAAAGCAGTGGATGCGGTGCATCCCGGCGCCATTTACCTTCTTCATGCCAGCTCGACCACCAATGCGGCTTTCCTTGCCGACTGGATCGATGCGTGCAGAGAGCGGGGATTTGAATTCGGCATTTACCCGGAAACACCGAGATAAGAAAGAGGTAAAGAATCTATGGGCGGTTTTTTCGGAGTCGCTTCCCATCAGGACTGCGTCTTTGATCTTTTTTACGGAACAGACTATCACTCGCATCTTGGCACCCGCAGGGCCGGGCTCGCCGTCTACAGCAGCGGGAAGGGATTTGACCGCGCGATCCACAATATTGAAAGCAGTTACTTCCGGCCGAAATTCGAGGGCGACATCCAGACGATGAGCGGGCACCTCGGCATAGGCTGCATCAGCGACTACGAGTCGCAGCCTCTCGTGATCCGCTCCCATCTGGGAGCATTTGCGATCAGCACGGTAGGAAAGATCAACAACATCGACGAGATTCTGGAGCATCTCTTTGCCAAAGGCCACCAGCATTTTATGGAGATGAGCCGCGGCGGAACGAATCCGACGGAGCTCGTCGCGTCACTGATCTCCCAGAAGGAGAGCTTCGCGGAAGGGATCCGCTTCGCACAGGAGCTGATCCGCGGGTCCATGACGATCCTTCTCCTTACAAAGGACGGAATCTATGCGGCCCGCGACCGCTTCGGGCGGCTCCCGGTGGAAATCGGAAAAAAAGACGACGGCTACTGCGTCGCCTTTGAGAGCTTTTCTTATCTTAATCTCGGGTACACATCAGTGAGGGAGCTCGGCCCCGGCGAAGTGGTATTCTTAACGGCCGACGGCTGGGAAACCGTGAAGCCGCCGTATAAAGAGATGAGCATCTGCACCTTCCTGTGGATCTACTACGGATTCCCGGCATCGGTGTACGAGGGCCTCAACGTCGAGAATGCCCGCTACGAGTGCGGGCGCGCACTGGCCAGGCGCGATCTCACCAGGGACATCCGCCCGGACTCGGTGGCCGGCGTGCCGGACTCCGGAATCGCGCACGCGATCGGCTACGCGAATGAAGCGGGAGTTCCCTACGAGAGGCCGTTTATGAAATATACCCCGACCTGGCCGCGAAGCTTTATGCCGACGCACCAGGACAAGCGGGACCTGATCGCGAGGATGAAGCTGATTCCGGACGAGGAACTGATCAGCGGCAAATCTCTCCTTCTGATCGACGACTCCATCGTGCGCGGAACACAGCTGCGCGAGACGACCGAGTATCTCTTCCAGAGCGGAGCCCGCGAGGTGCATGTCCGGCCGGCCTGTCCGCCGCTGCTTTACGGCTGCCCCTTCCTGAACTTCTCCCGCTCGACCTCCGAGATGGAGCTGATTACGAGGCGCATCATCCTGAAGCTGGAAGGAACGCGCTCGCCGGCAAAGGAAGTCCTGGATTCCTATGCGGATCCGGACTCCGCCGAATACAAAGCGATGCTCGAAGAGATCCGGAGTGAACTGAATTTCACCTCGCTGCACTACCACCGTCTCGACGACATGATTAAGGCCATACGCGTTCCCTCCTGCCGCCTGTGCACTTACTGCTGGAACGGAAAGAACGGATGCGTCAGCACTTCCGAAGACGGGCAAACGACGCATACATCTTCTTGACTCCCCATGACGGGAAATCCACGGTGACAAGGTAATCCTTGCCGCCGTCTTTTATTTCCAGGACTTTCCCGGTCCCGAACTTGACATGTGAGACTTCGTCCCCCACCGCAAAATCCGGCTCCTCCTTTTTGACGGAAGAGACCGAGGCCCTCGGCGAATAGACGGGCGGCCTTCCGGTAAAAGAGCTCCCGGCGGAACTGCCGCCATAAGAGGGCTTCTCCGCCTGAAACTGAATTGCGGACCGCATCAGAGCGTCCGCTCCGCTTCTGCTTAAATCCAGCTTCCTCCTGCCTCCGAAATCTTTTACTCCCTCTATCTCGACGAGTTCGCGGGGTATCTCCTTCACGAAACGGGAGACCTCATTTCTCTGGACATCGCCCCGCACCATCCGCTCCGAAGCGCAGCTGAGCGTAAGCTCCTCCTTCGCCCTCGTGATCCCCACGTAACAGAGTCTTCTTTCCTCCTCAATCTCCTCAGAGGGATTGTCGGAATTGATGGACATATAGCTCGGAAAGAGGCCTTCCTCCATACCGGCCATAAATACTACAGGAAATTCCAGCCCCTTCGCAGAATGCAGCGTCATGAGCAGCACCCGGTCGTCGTCATCCTCCACCGTATCGATGTCCGCGATCAGGGCCACCTCCTCCAGGAAACCGGACAGCTCCGCATGCGTATTCTTCTCCTCATACTGCACCGCCTTGGAGATCAGTTCGTCGATGTTCTCGATCCGGCTTCTCGCCTCGTCCGTGTCTTCCGCCTTCAGCTCCTCCACATAGCCGGTCAACTCAAGCAGCTCCTTCAAAAGACCGCTCACTTTTGTGAGCTCCGCTTTCGCTCTCAGCACGCCGATAAAATCCGTAAACGAAACCACTTTCTTTGCCGCTGCAGCTCCCAGTCCCGGCACGTGCTCCGCCTCGCAGGCCGCTTCGAAAAACGGGATTCCTTCCTGCTCCGCATAGTCGAGAATCCGGCTGACCGTCGCGGCACCTATCCCTCTTCTCGGGACGTTGATGATCCTTAAGACCTGGAGATTGTCCTGCGCGTTGTCGATTGTCTTCAGGTAGGCCAGGATATCCTTGATCTCGCGTCTCGCGTAGAAATTCACACCTCCGACGATCCTGTATGGGAGATTCGCCATCAGCATCTTCTCTTCAAAGAGACGGGACTGCGCGTTGGTGCGGTAAAGGACCGCACAGTCCTT
>CACZQS010000194.1 GCA_902783325.1 uncultured Lachnospiraceae bacterium | reverse complement strand
CCTGCGAGGACTGCTGCCGTCAGGGCTGCTGCGGTGAGCAGCAGGATGGTTTTGTTCTTCATTGCTGGTTACCCCTTTCTTTGATGCCTCTGTCCGGATGAAGGTTTTGGGCCTCTGTCAGGCGGAGGTGAAGTCTGGTCGAACTGCTGATGCCTCTGTCAGGGCGGAGGGTTTGGGCCTCTGTCAGGCGATTTCACCTTCGTTGTCTTCGCCGTTGTCTTCTTCGTCTGCGGCATTTCCTTCTTCGTCAGTGGTTTCCTCTTCCGTGGTGCTCTCTCCTTCGTCGGAGGTTCCTTCTTCCGCCGCGGTCTCCTCTTCTGCGCTCTCTCCAGATGTGTTCACGGAGTTCGGCAGCTGGAGGGTTTTGGTAGTCACGCGGAACTGGTTCGGGATGTGCTTCTGCAGAAGCTCCTCCAGATACTCGACGGTCATCGGTTCCCCTTCAAAATCGACGACGCCGTGGGAGGCGGCGAGCTCGTCCGTGTACTCGTCGAGCGGGTAGATCTTTACATTCTTGCGGTCGCCTTCGTAATGGGTCAGGACCGGCAGGTACTGGACGTTCTGGATCTGGATCTTGCCTGTGTCCGGGTTCTTCGCGACGGTTACGTACTCAAGGCCGCTCAGAAGGTGGGCGCGCTCTTTCTGACCTGAGATGAAGTTGCCATTTGACAAAATGACAGGGCAGAGCTGCCCGTCGCTCTCGCGGGTGAGGACTTCCAGGTCCTGGACGATGTGGGTGTGGTTGCCGAAAATGATGTCGGCGCCCCAGTCGACCATGCGCTGGGCAAAGACTTCCATCGTCTCGGTCACGACGTCCTCGTCCTCTTCTCCCCAGTGGGCGTGGACGACCACGACGTCGGCATTTTCTTTGGCTGTTTTGATCAGTTCCTCAATCCGCTCGGTGTCGCTGAAGAGGGGCACGATGACGCTGCTGTCGGACGGTATGTCATAGTTGGTGAACTCGGCGATACCCAAGAAGGCCACGGCGATGCCATTTACATTAAATATGCGCATGTCATACATGTCGCTGCTGTTCCGGTAAGCGCCGACGACCGGGGTGCCGTGCTCGGCCCAGTAATCCAGCGTCGCGTAGACGCCCTCCACGCCCTGGTCCATGACGTGGTTGTTGGCGTGGTTGATGATGTCGAAGCCGGAATCGATGAGGACATAGCCCGCGCCGCGCGGCGAGTTGAAATGGGGGTAGCCGGAGGGCTTCGCGATGGATGTCGCGAGGGGAGTCTCCATATTCACGGTAGCGATGTCGGCAGCCTCGATGTAGGGCTTCACGAGCTCGTACATGGGGCGGAAATCGTAGTAGCCTTCCTCTTCCTCGTCCTCGGCGTCCTCGTAGAGCGCCTCGTGGATCAGGTTGTCGCCGGTGCACATGATCGTAACTTTTTCCGTGTAGGCGGGATCATTGGGGAGGTCTACGTGGGCGAAGCTGGACTGCGGCGCGGGGGTGGGGGTGGCCGTGATCTCGACTTCCTCCACGGGGATGACGGAATCCGTTTCTTCCGGATTATTATTGTTGCTGCTGCTCCGCGTGCGCACGAGCAGGACTATGGCAAGCACAAGGGCCAGGACCGCTGCCGCCCCTATCAGGATTCTGATTTTCTGTTTTCTTACTGCTTCTTCACGCTCCAGACCGAACTGGTCATTCTGCTTTCTGGCCATGAGATGAATTGTCGCTCCTGTTTTTTGATTTACGGGTTCAGTACCAGCACAATGGGGCACTTGTTGTATTTCGTGTCATCCATTGTGTTGAATAGTTACAAAAACCCAACTATTAATATATCACTTTGTTGTGGAATTGCAAGGGCGTTTGAGTTATGTAAACAAATATGACAATGGGGACTGTCCTGTCTGCCCCCGATCTTTGATCGGGGGAGCCCGTCGCGGCTTTGAGCGACTTCAGAACTTCTCCGTCAGGAGAAGTTTCCAAATGTCATATTTGTTTACATAACTCCCTGGCTGCTTCCAGGTAGGCGGTCTCTGTGCGGGCTTTTTTGACGGCTTTCAGGAGGCGGGCGGAGTCGGGGGATGGGAAGAGGGAGCCCATGTAGTACCAGAGCTCTTTCATCTTGCCGACGGTGTTCTGAAATGAGCCCATGGCGGCTTTCTGGCGGGTGTAGACTTCGTCGTGGAAGTGCATGAGCTCTTCTGCGGTGAGGGCGGGGCCGCCTTGAAGGATACGGACGAGGGCCGGGTTGGTGATGAGGCCGCGGCCGATCATGACGCGGGCGGTGTCCGGGAAGCGGGCGAGGATGCTGCGGAGGTCCGCAGGCGAGCAGATATCGCCGTTGTAGGTGAGGGGGCCGCGGTATTCTTCATAGAAGAGCTGATAGGTGTCAAAGTCGGGTTCGCCTTTGTAGAAGTCCTTGCGTAGGCGGGGGTGGACGATGAGCTCCGCGATGGGATAGCGGTTGAAGACCGCAAGAAGCGCAGGGGCTTCGGAGGCGTCCTCGATGCCGATTCTGGTCTTGACGGTGACGGCGGGAGGGATGACCGGATTTTCGGTGTCGCTGTTGGGCCAGGCCGCAAGGCCCTCGAAGACCTGCTCAAAGAAGGCATCGAGGCGGGACGGGTCGGCGAGGAAGCCGGCGCCTTTGCCGTGGGTGAAGACGGTGGCGGAGGGGCAGCCTAAGTTCAGGTTGACGGTTGTCCAGCCGCGCTGGGACATTTGTCTAAGTGACCATAAAAAGACGTCTGCGTTGTTGGTGAGAATCTGGGGCACAAGAACGACGCCGGAATTGTGTTCCGGCGCCGTGTCTTCTTTTTCTCTTGTTTTCATGGAGTAGGTCTGGTTCGCCGCGATGAAGGGCGAATAGTACCTGTCGATGCCGGGAAAGCACTCGCGGTGGGCTTCCCTATAGGCATAGTTGGTGATGCCCTCCATGGGGGCAAAGTCGTAAATCAAAGCGTGTCGTCGCGGCGGACGTAGCCGGGCTTGTCGGCGTCGGAGATGACCTCGTTCGCGTGGATGACGCGGGCCCATTTGTCGATGACCTGGTTCTCGATCACGACGTCCTTGCCGATCTGCGCGTAGGCGAGAACGACCGAGTTTCTGATGACGGCACCCTTGCCGACCTTGACGCCGCGGCCGATGACCGAGTTCTCGATCGTGCCCTCGATGTGGCAGCCGTTGGAAACCATGGATTTCTTGACGGATGCGCCCTCGAAGTACTGGGTCGGGCAGGAGTCGGTGGTCTGCGTGTAGATGAGCCATTTGCCGTCAAAGAGGCTCCTGGCCGTTTCCGAATCAATGAGGGAGAGGTTCGCGTCGTAATAGCTCTTCAGGTCCGTGATGGCGGCGAAGTAGCCTTTGTGCTGGATGCCGCGGATGTCGTAAGTCTCGGCTTCCGAGGAGACAAATCTTGACAGATGATACATGGATGATGTCTTCGCAGCCTTCTTGATCAGCTCTACGAAGAGGGCCTTCTTCATGACAAAGGTGTCCATGAAGATGTTCCGGTCTTTGGCATTTCCCATATTCATTTCGATGCCGAGCACGCCCTTCTGCCTGTTGAGGTTCAGGACGCTGCAGCCGCGGAACGCATCGCAGGCGTTGTCGACGCGGTGATAGAGTAGGGAAATGTCGGCCTCGCTCTTGATGTGCTGGTCAAGGA
The DNA here is from genome assembly GCA_902783325.1 of uncultured Lachnospiraceae bacterium. GTDB lineage: Bacteria > Bacillota > Clostridia > Lachnospirales > Lachnospiraceae > Chordicoccus. The sequence continues at coordinate 2,641 of CACZQS010000194.1, read as the reverse complement.
GCGCGGAGAAGTCCTCGCGGAAGACCATGTTGCTGCTGGTGATGATCACGTATTCCTCGCGGGTGCGCTCGATGAGGTCGATGCTGTCCATAAATGCCGCGATATCCGTGTTGTACAGGCGGTTGATGTTGCCCTCATCGTGGAAGAGGAGCTGCAGTTTGCCGCGCTTGGAGTTGATGTTGTACTGGCGGCCGGTGCCCAGGTGCTCGACGAGGGAGCGGGGGTTGCCGCTGATGTAAACCTGGATGCGGTCTATGCCGCTGTTGCTGAAATTCGAGATCGGGAAGTCCACGAGGCGGTATCTGCCTGCAAATGAGAATGAGGAAATCGGGCGATACTCCTGCATTCCTTCCACGACATAGCGGTTTGATGCTGCTGTGACGATTCCAAATGCTTTAGCCATCTTACTCTTCCCCCTTCACGCGTTTTGCGACCAGTGTGATGTTCTCGGAGTCCGCACTGCCGACGACTGCTCCCTTGCCGATCCTGACTCCGTCCGCCACGAGCGCGCGGGTCACTTTCGCGCCGGCCTCGACGATCGCGCCGGGCATCAGCACACTGTCCGTGACCACGGCTCCTTCGCCGATCTGTGACTCTGTGAAGAGCACGGAGTGATGGACCTCGCCGAATACGATGCAGCCCTGTGTGATATACGCGCGGTCGATGAGCGCATCGGGCCCGATGAGCTGCGGAAGTGTGGATGCGTCGCTGGTGTAGATCTTCCAGGAAGGATCATCCATGTTGAGCTCGCTTCTCTTTCCGAGCAGGTCCATGTTGGCCTCCCAGAGCGAGTCGATGGTTCCTACGTCCTTCCAATAGCCTTCGAACTTGTAGGCGACCATCTTCTTGCCTGTGTTCAGGAACTCGGGGATGACGTCATTTCCGAAGTCGTGGCTGGAGTCGGGATTCTTCATGTCCGCGAGGAGGACTTTCTTGAGGGTCTTCCACGTGAAGATATAAATGCCCATGGACGCCAGATTGCTCTTGGGTTCCTTCGGCTTTTCCTGGAACTCGGTGATGGTGCCATTTCCATCGGTATTCATGATTCCGAAGCGGCTGGCTTCTTTCCAGGGCACGGGACGGACTGCCACGGTCAGTTCGGCATTCTGCGCTTTGTGGTAGTTCAGCATGTCGTCATAGTCCATCTTGTAAATGTGGTCGCCGGAAAGGATCAGCAGATAATCGGGATTGTAGCTGTCGATGAAGTCAATGTTCTGGGAAATGGCGTCGGCCGTCCCGCGGTATACGTTGAAGCCTTCGTCAGCCTTCTCGCGGGGAGGAAGGACGAACACGCCGCTGTCCTTGGTGTCAAGGCCCCAGCGGCCGCCGGCGGCGACATAGCTGTTGAGCACGACGGATTCGTACTGGGTCAGCACGCCGACGACGTCAATTCCGCTGTTCGCGCAGTTGCTCAGCGGAAAGTCGATGATGCGATACTTGCCACCGAATGAGACAGCCGGTTTCGCGACCTTGTTGGTCAGGTCAAGCAGCCGGCTTCCCCGGCCTCCGGCCAGGATCATCGCTAACATGTTACTTTGACTCATGATGCACCTCCTGCATTTTTCACGAAAATCGTTGGTATTATTATACATTATGCGGAGGAATTGCACAAGAAAAAATGCACGGAGGGAAAGTTATGTAAACAAATATGACAATGGGGACAGTCCCCGTTGTCATATTTGTTTACATAACTTCTTCAGCTTCGTCTTTGGCTTCCGCTTCGGCGCGGAGCTGCTGGACGCGGGACTTGAGGGTCAGGCCGTCGGGACCCTTGGCGCGGACGGGTTTTTCGGAGCTGACGCATTTTCCGAAGACGACGAAGCGCTTGGAGGCATCCGACGTGCAGGTTGTCATGCAGACGGTTTTGTCTTTTGTCGTGAGCGGGACGGTGTTTTTGACCTCCGATGCCGCCTGCCACTCCTCTTCCCAGCGCTTGAAGGCGGGGCCGTTGTACTCGTAGAGGAGGTAGACGTCGGAATCCACGCTCGTGTAGAACATCGAGAAGATCTTGTAGCGGTAATTGCCCTCAGGGGTCATGATCCAGAAATACGGGTGCCGGTCGTAGAGCTCCTGCGAGTTCATGTATTTCAGGCTTCCGAACATCGAGGCATTCGCCATGTTGTGGCCGTAGAGGATGCTGTTGGGGTCGGCGAAATCCGGGGTGTTGAGGCCCTCGAGGAAGATCGAGCCGGCGTATTCATCCTCGCCGTACATGTTGTGGTGAAGATAGAAGTCGTCCTCGCCGCTGTAGAGGATGGGGTAGCTGATGTTCGTCATCCCGTCAATGTAGAGATAGCCGATGATGTCTTCGTTGATCGCGCGCATTTCGTCCCAATCCACTTCAAATGGCGGCTCGGCGTCCTCGATGATGTCCGGTTCAGGGGGGAGGGCCGGGAGCGGTGTTGGAAATGGCGCGGCCTCCGTGTCCGTGGGATTTGTTTCTTTCTTCGGGAGGTCGCGGACGACGATGCCGGCGGATGCGGGGACGGCGAGGGCAACGGCGAGGTGCAGGCTCAGGACGAGGGCGATTGCGCGAGTGATTGCGCGAACCTGGAGCGCCGGACCGGCTGCGCGGACAAAAAGGGCGGCAAGTTTTCGGACTGCCGCCTTACGGATTGGTTTTTGGATTGGTTTTTGGATT